>JAQCHR010000206.1 GCA_027619655.1 Pseudomonadota bacterium | reverse complement strand
CACCCGGCTACGGTGGTGGCCGGCGCAGCGCCTGACAAGCCGCCGCTACCATTCTCGGCACAAAAAAAACGGCGGCCCCACGGGACCGCCGTTTCCTTTTATTGTGCCGAAACCCGCCGGGTCAGGCCGGTTAGATCTTCGGTTTGACCATCATCGAGTCGGTTGGGTCGAGCGCCCAGCCCTTCTGATGCGTCCGCCATAGCATCCACAGGCCGAGCGCCACCATTAACGAGCCGATGCCCAGACGGACGGGGCTGCCCATCATGAACAGGGGAATCGACTGGATCATCACCATCGACGGCATGAAAGCCAGCGTCCAGATCTGCTTGCCGCGATGCTTCTGGTACCACGGGAAGACGACCGAGAACGCCGACAGCAGGACGAAGAACAGCGACCAGGGATGCGTGAAGAACAGCGTCACATCCTCGCTGATCGTCCAGGCCCGGTTCAGGTTCAACTCCGCAAGGTCGCCCAGCACCACCCCCAGCACCACCGGCGCCAGCGGGAAGTTGAACTTCTTCATCAGGAAGCCCAGCAGGCCGAACCAGAACAGCGTCCACATGTCGAAGCTGCTGTTGTTCAGCGCGAAGGTGCCCACCGCGCAGTACACCAGGATCACCGCCGCCATCGTGTACATCGGTACCCGCGTGATATACAGGAACGCCTTCAGCGCCCCCGTCTGCATCGCGATCATCATGAAATGCGCGAGGAAGAACGCGGTGAAGATGCCGTAGGCCAGGACCGGCTGCTCTGTGATGAACAGCGGGCTCGGCACCACGTTGTGGATCAGCAGCGCCCCCAGCATGATCGCGCACAGCGCCGATCCCGGAATGCCCAGCGCCATCATCGTCGTCAGCGCCCCGCCCGCCGTGGCGTTGTTCGCCGCTTCCGGTGCGATGATGCCGTCGATATCCCCGGTTCCGAAGGTTTCCGGATGCTTGGAGGCCTTCCTCGCCTGGTCATAGGCGAGGATGTTGGAAATCGAACTGCCCGCCGCCGGCAGAACCCCGACGAACACACCGATACCCGAAGAACGCAGCAGGTTGGGCCAGCTTCGCATGATGGTCTTTATGGCGTTCCAATGTTCGATTTTGATATCGGCGCTATCCACCCTGGCCATCAGCGGCGCCCGGGCCACCTTTGTATCCTCGATATCGCCGAGCAACTGGCTGAACGCGAACAACCCGATCAGCACCGGCAGATAGGTGAAGCCGCTCGACAATGCCTCGAACCCGAAATGCAGCCGGTCGATGGCGTTGATTTCCTCCGCCCCCAGCGCGGCAAACAGCAGCCCGAACGAACCCGCGATCAACCCCTTGATCATGTTGTCGCCGGCCAGGCTGGCCGTGATGGTCAGCGCGAAGATGATCAGCGAAAACAGCGCCCAGGGCTCGAATTCCAGCCCGACTATCGCGATGCCAGGCGCCAGCGTCGCCAGCACGACGGCGCCGATCAACCCGCCGAAGAACGACGACCACACGCCAAGCCCGAGCGCCAGGCCTGCCCGGCCCTGGCGCACCGCCGGAAACCCGTCGAAAGTGGTTGCGATGGAGGCCGGCGTTCCGGGGATCCCCATCAGCATGCCTGAGATCAGGCCGCCCGACAGGCCGCCGACATAGATGCCGAGCATCGTCGACAGCCCGTTGACCGGCGGCATGCCGAAGGTAAAGGGCAGCGACAGCACCACCGCCATCGTCACCGTAAACCCGGGAATGGCGCCGGCGATGATTCCGAAGAACACGCCGATCGCCATCAGGCCCAGATTGTGCAACTGGAAGACCTGCTCTATGGCAAGGCCTATATTCTCTAGTAACATTTCTTTTGCGTTCCTTTCGACCGGACCGGATCAGTAGACGCGAATCAGTTCGCCTTCGGGCAGGTAGACCCGAAGAACGTAAGTGAACAATGCCCAGACGAGGCCGACAGAAACCACCGAGATGACAACGTGCATCCCGAGCGCCCTTGGCGTCCGCTCGCCGATTGCCGTCAGCAGCGCGAACGTCACCAGGACCCCGGCGATCAGCATGCCCAGATAGTCGAGCACCAGCAGAAATACGAAGAAAATGGCGAAACAGTAGATCGGGTTGCGGTATTTACCGAACCATACACCGATGCTGAACGGCTCGCCCTTATCGGCGGCGCCGCGCCGCAACGACTGGATGAGATACGTGACGCAGAGGATAAAAAGCGGCACCAGGATAACCCGGGGCCAGAGTTTCGGACCCATGCTGCCGTAGCCGGGGTCGACGATGTTGAACGTTTCCCAGAAATAGACGCAGGTAACCGCAAGCAGTACCAGCGCAATGACGACGTCCTTGTTCAGTGAGCGCATTTCAGCCAGCTACCTCCCAGTGTATTGGCGGCGTCTTCGGCCGCCCGATTTCGTTTCCTCTAAAAATGCGGCCCGCCGCGGACGATTCCGCGACGGGCCAAAACCTGTCAGCGACCGGTATTATTTGGTCGCCGCCCTGTAAACACCCAGCTTCTTGGCAATGCGTGTCCAGTCGTCATTCGTGGTCTTCCACCACTTGACGTAGTCATCGCCACGCTCGAATACGACGAAACTGCCCATTTTTTCAATCGTTTCGACGACCTTCTTGTCGTTCGCAGCCTTCTCCATCATATCGCCGTAATACTTGACGATCTCTGGCGACGTGCCCTTCGGCAGCACCCAGCCACGGTTCGACGTGATATTCACCGGGAAGCCCTGCTCCGTCGCGGTCGGAACATCCGGCACCACCGCGGAACGCTTGTGGAAATTGATCCCGAGCAGTTTGATCCGCCCGGCCTTCGCATGCTTTGCGCCCGTGGATTCAGAAACCTGTCCGAAATGGACCGTATCGGCGAGAATTGCCTTCATCCGGTCGGCGGTGCCGTCATAGGACACGACCTTCATGTCGACGATGCCAAGCGCGTCCTGGATCTGCAGCAGCGAGAAATGGCTGGTCGAACCAAGCGTGCCGGCCGCAAGAAGCTTGCCGGGATTGGCTTTCGCCCAGGCCTGCATTTCCTTGTAGTTGTTGAAGGGTGCATTGGGGCCGGCGCCCATCAGCGACACGGTGGTCGTGGCTCTGGCAATGGGCTCGAACGCATCCCAGGAGAAATCCATGCGACCGGTCAGGTTACCTGCCAGAAGATGCTCGAAGGTCGAAAAGAGCGTGCAACCGTCGGGTTTCGAGTTCTTCGCTTCCTTGGTCCCCTTGACGCCGCCCTGGCCGGTAATGGTCACGACCTGCAGTTCGGGCTTGCCGCCAAGGCGATTATACCCCTCCAGCAAGACACGCATCAAAATATCGGATTCGCCGCCAGCGCCCCATGGCACGATAAGACGCGCGGTATTGCAGGGAATTTCCACGGCAGTGGCCGATGCGGTTGTTAACCCGGTAAATGCCAGGCCGGCTGTGATGACAGCAGCTGCGCGAATTGTAGGTTTCATATGATATCCTCTCCTATCCGGTTCAATTAGAACATTTATTAAGGTTTAGAAGCTGACCACTTGGGTATCGCCAGTGCATCAAGACACGGGCAACCTCCCCCGAGGCAACTTCGACCCAATCCTTTTTCCAGCATTGACGATAATGTTTTTACCCCTTGTGTCAACGCCGGTGACGAGAATTGACGCAACGGGTCGACCCCGAAACGCCCTTTTGATTGTTAAGCTTACCCCGGTTTCGAGCAATGCTAGAAGGCGCCGACGGGGTCCGCTATGCCGTTGGACACACGCGGCGTGTGAATTTAATATCCTTGGCTGAACCTTCCGGCATTCATGGTTGCATGGCGAAATGTCCCTTGCATGGCTTTTGCCTGCGCACCGTCACGGTGGCACGACGCCCCGTGGTCATGTCCGGTAACGAGAGGAAATATGATGAGCATCGATCTCTATACCTGGGCGACGCCCAATGGCCGCAAGGTCTCCGTCATGCTGGAAGAAACCGGCCTGCCCTATACCGAACACGGCGTAAACATCTCCAAGGGCGAGCAGTTCAACCCCGACTTCCTGAAGATATCGCCGAACAACCGTATTCCCGCCATTGTCGATTCCGAAGGTCCGGGCGGCAAACCGGTATCGGTCTTCGAAACCGGCGCGATCCTGCTGTATCTCGCCGAGAAAACCGGCAAGTTCCTGCCGACGGACCCCCGCAAGAAAATCGCCACCTATGAGTGGCTGATGTGGCAGATGGGCGGGTTCGGCCCGATGCTGGGACAGGCCCATCATTTCCTGGGCCTGGACCTCGAGGTGCCCTATGGCAGCGAACGCTATGTCAAGGAATCGAACCGTCTTTACGGCGTGATGGATCGCCGTCTGGCGGACAACGCGTACCTGGCCGGCGACGAATACACGATCGCCGACATCGCCTGCTATCCCTGGGCGCACCGGCATCCGCGCCACAAGGTGGATCTGAACGAATACAAGAATGTGAAGCGCTGGTACGACGCCATTGGCGCGCGTCCTGCCGTTCAGAAAGGCATGCCGACGCTGGGCGGGATCAACATGTAGCCAGCCCGTTTCGGGCAGGCAGTCTGGGAGGAAAATACAATGCGTTGGGTACGTATCGAGTATAACGGCGAGCCGGTGCACGGAATCATCGAGGGCGACAATATCGCCCTTACTTCCGGAAACCTGTTCGAAAACCCGCAGAAGACCGGCAAGACGGTACCATTGGCCGGCGCCAAACTGCTGGTTCCGATAGTCCCGGTCACCTTCTACGCGGCCGGGCTGAACTATCTGGAGCACGTCCTGGAACAGGCCAAGGCGAAGGGCAAGGAACCAAACATCCCGCCGAAGCCGGATATCGGCTACCGGGCAAACAACGCGCTGATCGCGCATGACGAGGCCATCGTGATTCCGAAGGATGCAACGCAGCGCACGGAATACGAGGCCGAAATCGTTGCCATCATCGGCAAGAAGGCCAAGAACCTGACCAAGGAAAATGCGCTGTCCTGCGTGTTCGGCTACACCATCGGCAACGATTTCAGCGAACGCACCTGGCAAGGCGGCGACCGGACCCTGTGGCGGGCGAAGAACACCGATACGTTCAAACCCATGGGTCCCTGGATCGAGACGGATGTCGATCTCGACAGCCTGGAAACGACAGTCCGCGTAAACGGCAAGGAAACGATCCGGTTTGCGACCAACAAGATGCTGTTCGATATCCCGACCTATATTGCGGCAATAACCAAATACGTGACGCTGTATCCGGGC
Organism: Pseudomonadota bacterium; assembly: GCA_027619655.1. Taxonomy (GTDB): domain Bacteria; phylum Pseudomonadota; class Alphaproteobacteria; order UBA8366; genus MarineAlpha4-Bin1. The sequence continues at coordinate 1,621 of JAQCHR010000206.1, read as the reverse complement.
GACATGATCTGGATGGGGACGGAAGGGCATTCGCCGGAACTGAAGGCGGGCGACGTCTGCGAGATCGAAATCAGTGGCATCGGGGTGCTGAGCAACCCGATCACGCGGGAGCAATAGGCGGATCGCGGTCTTCTTCGCCTAAAGGACGGAGAAGATCGCGTTCATCCCGTATGCTTCCAGATCCAATTCCCATTCCATGCGTCGCGCCCGCAGGTCGAGACAGCAGATTCGCGTCGGCAGCAGGGGAAGCGATTCTTCGTATTTGCCGACACCGATGGCCTTTTTCACCTGCGCTTTCGCCCAGCTGACCTTGTCCTTCAGCTTGGTGCTCCGCAGGCGGCTGAAGGCGACAATGACCCGGTCATCGCCGATAACCTTGATGCCCCGGCACCAGCCGAGCGGGTACTCATAGTTCAGGATTCCACCAATGTTAATGGCGTCGATAACTTGCAAGCTGCCAAGGTTTGCGATGAGGATATGGCCATCAACGGATGTAAAATAAAGCTTTCCGTTCGCAGCCACGCCATCATGCACAAACTGGACCGGATTTTCGCGAACGCCTATCAGGTCGATGCGTTTACCGGGCGTCGTAAGGCAAACCGCGTCGTCCAGACATCCGCACCAATCATGAAAACGAAATTTGGATGGGCTTGACGCGGCTTGGTGCTCTGCACTTTGCGGTAATCGACGTCGCGCGAAAACCGTTGCCACGGGTCCTGCCCCAGCACATTCCATTCGTTAAGCATCGTACCGTCAATGTTGAACTCGACTACCATGTCGAGCCCCGTAACCGCGGCCAGCAGGGTACCTGTGTCCGATGGCATAACATGGTGCAGGTCGTTAAAAATTGGCAGCGTCACATATGAACTCAGTGACAGACTATTGCGCAGGTAAACGAGAATTTCTGTTTGCGTGCAGAGATACAGGTAGTCCCTATCCAGCGAGCCGGCTTTAAACACAACTGAAGGATGTTCCGGGCAGACCGACAGCGGCGACACATAATCAATCACGCGCTCGACCGCATGGCTAGTTAAATCAACTTTCAAAACCACCGCTTTTTGGTACTGCCGCCACTCATTAAATCGCGCAGCATCGGGATACATCGTGCCGCCGACTACAAAAAGATCGCCCATCGATACACTTTAACTCCAAGCACAAGCCACCAAATGCCGCTGCGGCCCTTGTTTCCCCGGCTTCTAGGTAATACTAACCCACCCATGCATTGCTGAAAACGGGAACAACCATGAACAACGCAGACCTGATCATCAGAATACTCAAGGATGCCGGCATCGGCCATGGTTTCGGCATTCCAAGCGGCAATGTGCTGCCCTTTATCGAAGCCATGCGCAAAGGCGGCATCGAATTCGTGCTGACCGCGCATGAAGGCACGGCCGGATTCGCCGCCGATGTCACCGGACGGCTGACCGGCGTTCCCGGCCTTTGCGTCGCGACGCTGGGCCCCGGCGCCACCAACCTTGCCACCGGTGTCGGCGATGCCTGGCTCGACCGGTCGCCGATGATTGCGGTGACCTGCAACCTGAACACCAACCAGCTTGGCCGGCGGCTGCAGATGCTGATCGACCACCACGCGCTGTTCAGGCCGATCACCAAGGCAAGCTAT
>JAQCHR010000205.1 GCA_027619655.1 Pseudomonadota bacterium | reverse complement strand
GATGCAGAACGCTCTGCTGGGCAGCAGCCTCAGCGAGTTCCATTCGGGCTACCGGCTGTATTCGGTGCCGGCGTTGACGCGGATTCCGTTTGATCTGAACAGCGACGTATTTCACTTCGATACCGATATCATCATCCAGCTGCTGATCGCCGGGCAACGGATAAGGGAATTGCCGATCCCGACCTATTACGGCGATGAAATCTGCAATGTCGACGGGTTGAAATATGCGTGGGACGTGACGAAATCCACGTTTTCGGCGCGGATGCAGGAATACGGGCTGCTGTACGAACGCAAATTCGATTGCCGCGCCCCCGAACCGGGGCATGACCAATACGAATCCAAACTGGATTTTCCGAGCCCGCATACCGAAGCGCTCAGCCGGATACGAACCGGTGAACGGGTTCTTGAGATTGGCGGCGCTTCGGGTTGCCTGGGCAAGGCATTGCGCGCGCGCGGGTGTCCGGTGACGGGCATCGACCTCTTCCCGCCGGACGCATCCGAGACCTATGACGCCTTCCACCGGCACGACCTGAACGAGATGCCGCTGCCGGCATCCTTCGCCGATTTCGACACCATCGTGATGCTTGACGTGATCGAGCACCTGGCTGCACCGGAACGTTTCGTGGAAGCGCTTCGCAACGATCCCGCGCTGACGCCGGACAAGCGGCTGCTGCTCAGCACCGGCAATGTCGCCTTCGGGATCACGCGGTTGCAGCTGCTGCTCGGCCAGTTCAATTACGGCAAACGCGGGATCCTGGACCTGAACCATACCCGGCTGTTCACGATCCGCACGATCACCAGGCTGTTCGAACAGGCCGGGTTTTCGGTGACCGGACGCCAGGGCATTCCCGCGCCATTTCCGCTGGCACTGGGTGAGAAGTCGCTGGTCGGGCGGTTCCTGCTGCGGCTGAACCAATTGCTGGTCCGGGTCTGGCCGCAGTTCTTCGCCTATCAGGTCTTCCTCGAAATCCGTAACCGGCCGACCCTGACGCAACTGCTGGATACGGCGGTCAGCCAATCGGCGGAGCGTGCCAGGAAGACTGATTAAACCTAACGCCTGGCAGCGGCCCGGGCGGTGAAATGCCCGGCCAGCGCCGTGGCCAGCATCAGCAGCATGAAGACCGAGGTCAGCACGAAGACCATCCGCGGTGCGCCCTGGTCCATGATCCAGCCGAACAGCGGTGGTGCCACCGAACTGCCGATGCTGAGCCCGACCGACACGAAGCCGAAGACCTTGCCGCTCTGTCCCGGCGGGGTAGCGGCGCGGACCATCATGTCGCGGGTCGGGCGGGTGACGCCCTGTGCCAGCCCGGCAATGGCAAGGATGCCGAACAGCAGCGTGACCGACAGGTCCATGAAGGCGGGCAGGATGATGAAGCCGGCGGCGACCGCGACCGCGATCATCATGGTCATTTCCTGCCGCTTGACCCGGTCGGCCAGCGGCCCGCCCAGCAGCACGCCGATGGAGCTGGAAAACAGGAAGACCGTCAGCGCCATGGTGGCGCCCGCGATGGTGATCTCCTGCGTCTGGATCAGGCTGGTGATGGCGAAGGACTGCATGCCCCCGCCGGCCAGCGATATGGCGACGAAGAAGGCGAAGAACAGCAGCATCGCCGGGCTCATGAGCAGTTTCATGCCGGTCGCCTGCGCCTTGTTGCCCGGGGCGGCGTCGGCGCGGGTCCCGCCGGTATCGTCGACCAGCAGCCGGCTCTGGCTTGCCATGATCGCCGCGACGACCAGCCCGGCGGCCCCGGCGGCCATCAGCGCGGAACGCCAGTCCCACATCGCGGCCAGCGTGCCCATGACGACGGGGGCGAAGGCGCCGCCGAATTCGCCGCTGAACGTGTGCAGGCTGAAGGCGCGGCCCAGCCGCCCTTCGCTGATCGCGCCGGACATGACCGCGTAGTCGGCCGGGTGGATGACGCTGTTGCCCAGCCCCGCGAGCACCGCCAGCACCAGGATCGCTTCGTAGCTTTCGGTGAAACCCATCAGCAGCACCGCGCCGGACATCAGCACGACGCCGGCGATCAGGATCCAGCGCGCGCCGAAGCGGTCGATCAGGAACCCCATCGGGGCCTGGATCAGCCCGCCGATCAGGTTGTAGCTGGTCATCATGAAACCAAGCGCCGCGAAGGAGACGCCGAATTCACCGCGCAGCGCCGGGAACAGCGGCGGCAGGCAGAGCAGGAAGAAATGGCTGAAGAAATGCCCGGCGCCCAGCACGCCGATGACCCTGGCGTCGCTCGCGCCGGTATCCGTGACGACCGCCATGGCGCTACCCGTTCTCCGCGATGGCGTCGGCATGGATTGCGGGCATGCCGGCCTTGACGCGCCGTTCGTCCAGACGCACCAGAATGGCCCGCTTGTCGTTGTCTGACGCGGACGGCCAGACGGTTATTTCGCCCGGTGTGCGGAAACAGCCATAGCAGGCGTTGACCCGCGCATCGATGACGCAGACGCCGACACAGGGTGATCCGATCTTGCCGCGTTGCATCACTGCTGCCCCCGATTCCCGGGCCGGATGCGGCCCCGTACGGCTAAGGGATTACTGCGTTCTGCAATGGGGTGCAAGGTGCCGGTTTCCTCAATTGGCGAAGTACCGGGTCGGCGAAACGCCCAGCACGCGCCGGAACATGGCGATAAAGGCGCTGGGGCTTTCATAGCCGACATCCAGCGCCACCGTGGTGACCGGCTGGCCCGCCGCCATCATTTCAAGCGCCCGCAGCAGCCTTGCCTGCTGCCGCCATGCCCGGAAGGTCATGCCGGTTTCGACAATGAACAGCCGCGCCAGCGTCCGACCGCTGGCGGCGATTTCCCGCGCCCAGTCGTCCAGGCTGCGGGAATCGGCCGGTTCGGCCAGCAGCGCGGATGTCAGGCGGCCCAGCCGTCTGTCATTTGGCATGGGCAGGTGCAGCGGCGCGATGGGAAGGGCGGCGATCAGGTCGATGGCAACCGCCGCCAGCCGTTCTTCCGGGCTGCCCGGCGGATAGTCCTGCGGCGCATCCACCATGGCCAGGATAATATCGCGCAGCAGCGGCGCCACGGTCACGACGCGGCAGCGATTTGGCAGCCCGGCGATCCTACCGGTGCGGATCAGCAGGGTCCGCATCGAATAGGCGCCGCGCGATTCGACCCGATGCACGGTCCCGGCAGGCATCCACACGGCGCGCTGCGGCGGCACGACGAAGGCGCCTTCGTCGGTCGTCACCGTCATGACGCCCCGGCTGGCGAAGATGAGCTGAGCCCGGCTGTGGCTATGCGGGGCGACCACATGCCCGGCCGGATAATCATTGGCCAGCGCCACGATATCCGGTCGCAGCCCTTCGGCCTTCACATGGCTGGACGTGCGCGTGCGATCCATAGCTTTGTCCGTTTTGCGATATCGATTGTCATATTATCGCAAGACAGACGGCACGGCCAGCGCGACAATGCGGCATCTGTCTGGGAGGATATTACGATGCTGCGGGACCGGGTTGCCTTTCTGTTTCTGAATCTGGGCCATCTGTACGATCACATGTTCATGGCGCTCTATTCGCTGGTGGTCGTTGTGATGGTCAAGGAATTCAACATGACCTATGCGGAAATGCTGCCGCTGGCGACGCCGGGCTTCATCGCCTTCGGCGCCGGCGCCCTGCCGGCCGGCTGGCTGGCGGACCGCTGGTCGCGGCCCGGCATGCTGACCGTTTTCTTTATCGGTATCGGCGCGGCCGCGATTCTGACCGGGCTGGCATCGACGCCGCTGCAGATCGGGCTGGGTCTGTTCGGCATCGGGCTGTTTGCCTCCATCTATCATCCTGTCGGCATCCCCATGGTCGTGGAGGGGCGCGACAAGATCGGCCGGGCGCTCGGCGTCAACGGGGTGTTCGGCAATCTCGGGTTCTCCGTCGCTTTCGTCGTGGCCGGTGCAATGCTGGATTACGTCAACTGGCAGGCGGCGTTCATCGTGCCCGGCGCCGTTTCCATCGCGACCGGGCTGGCCTATATGGCCTTTGCCAAACGCGGCGCGGTGTCGCGTACGGAAAAACCCAAGCCCGTCGGCGAACTGCCGGACCGGCGCGGCATGATCCGGGTGCTGGCATTGATCGCCCTGACCACGTCCTTCGGTGGTGTCATATTCCACGCAACGACGGTGTCCCTGCCCAAGGTTTTTGACGAGCGCGTGCCTGAGCTGTCGGTCAGCGCGCTGGGTATCGGTTCGACCGCGGCGCTGATCTTCCTGCTCGCCGCCTTCGCGCAGATCGTCGTCGGCGGGATGATCGACAGGTACCGGATGAAGACGGTTTACCTCATCGTCGCAGGGTTCCAGATCCCGCTGTTCCTGATCGCGCTCAGCCTGACCGGCATGCCGTTGCTGGTGATTTCCCTGTGCTTCATGCTGCTGGTATTCGGCGTGATCCCGATCAATGACGCCATCGTCGCCCGCAACACCACGCCGGCGGTGCGGGGCCGGGTCTATGCCATGAAATACGTCCTTTCGCTGACCGTCGGCGCGGTCGCGGTGCCGCTGGTGGCGTTCATGCACGGGACCGGCGGGTTCAGCGGCATGTATGTCGTCCTGTCCTTCTGTGCCGCGGGCATTGTGGCGACGATCCTGTTCCTGATGCATGAGCGGGTCACCGCGTCACAACCGGTCGCAGCGGCAGGCGACTGAGGAACCCGGCGGGGGAGAGAGCCAACGTGTTCACGCTGTATTACGCTCGCGACACCTGCGCGCTGGCGTCCCATATCGCGCTGGAGGAGGCCGGGGCCGATTTCGCGTTGCATCGGATCGATTTTGCCACGGCGGAACAGACCGCCGCCCCCTATCGGGCCATCAACCCCGGCGCCAGGGTGCCGGCGCTAGTAACGCCGCAGGGCATTCTCACGGAAACGCCGGCGATACTCGTCTATATCGCGCAGTGTTTTCCCGCCGCAGGGCTGGCGCCGCTGGACGATCCGTTTGCTTTCGCCCGGATGCAGGCCTTCAACAGCTATCTCTGCGCGACGCTGCACGTGGCGCATGCGCACCGGATGCGCGGCTATCGCTGGGCCGATGATGCGGCGGCGATCATGGTGGGCGCCTGCTACGATCTGATCGAGAATCATTTGTTCTAGGGGCCGTGGGTCATGGGCGATGCCTATACGGTGGCCGACCCGTATCTGTTCACGATTGCGCAATGGATTGAATCCGACGGCATCGACCCGGCCCGGATACCGCGAATTGTCGAGCACCGCTGCCGCATGATGGACCGGCCCACGGTTGCCCGGTCGATTGCCGCGGAGTTCGGCTCGTAGAACGAGCCCCGCCTTTGCATCGGCCGGATATAGCTGCTACGTAGCAGTTCCGTAACCATGGCCGGGTCCGGCAGCGCATTTCATGCTTGATAAGCCCCTCGCATTCTTCATCGATCTGGAGCCGGCAGTCGCGGACTTCCGGGAATCCGTGATCGCCGGCCTGTCCGGTACGCCCAGGCAGCTTGCCTGCAAGTTCTTTTACGATCCTGCCGGTATGGAGTTGTTCAACAGGATCTGCGAGACTGAGGAATATTACGTGACCCGCACCGAACTGGCGCTGCTGCGGCAGATCGGACCGGAAGTGGCAGCACTCGCCGGGCCGGAAGCCGCGGTGATCGAGTTCGGCTCCGGGTCAGACCTGAAAATCCGCCTGCTGCTCGATGCGCTGGACCACCCGACACAATACGTGCCGATCGACATCGCCCGTGAACCGCTGCGCGATGCAACCGAAGCCATTGCCCGGGATTATCCTGCCATGCGGGTCGGTGCGGTCTGTGCCGATTTCACCACGCTTGATGCATTGCCTGCCGGCGCCGTGAGCAACAGCCGCGGCCGGCGGCTCGGTTTCTTTCCCGGTTCGACCATCGGCAATTTTACGAGAAATGAGGCCGGCGAGTTCATGGCGCTGATCCGCCGCGTGCTCGGCCCCGGCGGCGCGCTGCTGATCGGAGTCGATCTGAAGAAGGGCACGACCCGGCTGAACGCCGCCTATAACGACGCGGCCGGTTACACAGCCGCGTTCAACCTGAACCTGCTGCACCGCATGGTGCGGGAACTGGGCGCGGAACTAAACCCCGATGCCTTTGCGCATGAGGCCTTCTATAACGAGGCCGAAGGACGTGTCGAAATGCACCTGCGCAGCCTGAGGGCGCAGACCATCCGGATTGGCGCCGACCGTTTCGACATGGCCGCGGGCGAACGGATCCATTCGGAAAACTCCCACAAATACGGGATCGACGAATTCACCGCCTTGGCCCGCCATGCGGGTTTCGAAAACGGTGCTGTCTGGACCGACGCGGACAACCTGTTCAGTATCCATTACCGACTGACGGGCGCCGCCGGGATAAATCTTGTGCGTTGCACAATAAATTCTGGACCTGAATTCAAAAGTGTTCATTATCAGGATATTGGGCGGTGTCCATGACGCGTAAAAAGGAACAGGATACAGCATGAATGGTAGCGCGCGGCTGGCGGTAGATATTGGTAGCACCTTCACCGACGTTGTTCTTGAGCACGCTGGCGGACAGGACAGTCTCAAGCTGCTGACCACACCGGCGGCACCGGAACGCGCGGTGCTGGAAGGGATCGGCGAAATCCTGAAACGCACGGGCGTGGCGGCGTCCGATGTCGCGCTGGTCATCCATGGCACGACGCTGGCGACCAATGCCTTGATCGAACGCAAGGGCGCGCATACCGCGCTGGTGACGACCGACGGGTTTCGCGATTCCATCGAAATTGCCTATGAGCATCGCTTCGAACAATACGACCTGTATATGGAACGGCCCGAACCACTGGTCAGCCGTGAGCACCGCTTCACCGTGCCGGAGCGGCTTT
>JAQCHR010000204.1 GCA_027619655.1 Pseudomonadota bacterium | reverse complement strand
GGGGAATGGCAGCACACTATAGGTGGTAGGTGTGGGTGAAAGGCGGATAGGCAAGGTTGCGCCGTCGTCAAAGCCATGTGGATGTCGGGGAACGATTTGTCCGGACCCATGCTGACAGGACTGTCGAAACCGCCCAGGTCCTTTCGGTAATGAATGCCCCCCTGGGCATTCCGCACGTGCGTTACGCGCTCACTATCAAGAAACCGCAACGGGGCCGGGGTCGTTCCATGAGGGGCCGCGCCTGCTGGCGCTGGAGGCTTTTGCGGCAGCCTATCGAAATCGTATCAGGTCCTGATCCAGGACGGTTACGTTACTTCTTTAATGGCCGTGCTTGACCGCTAAGCCTGCTCTTCTTATACAGGGGCGCCTTCAATAAGGGGCTACTGGCAGCCTGATGCGCGGGCGTGGCGGAACTGGTAGACGCGCCAGATTTAGGTTCTGGTGGAGAAATCCGTGGGGGTTCAAGTCCCTTCGCCCGCACCAGTACGTTACCTTTCTGACAAGGAAGAGTTTTTTTGACGATTGTCGTCTTAATTTTGTGATGCGGACAGGATTCCATGCAGGTTGTTGAAGTCAAGAACGACGGTCTAATTCGTGAATATACGATTACGCTGCTGGCGGGGGAGATTGACGAACGAGTCAATTCCCGTCTTTCGGAAATTCGAAAGACAGCGCAATTGCCCGGGTTCCGGCCCGGCAAGGTGCCAACGTCGTTGCTGAAGCAGCGTTACGGGCAATCCGTGATGGGTGAGGTCCTGGAGCGGGCGGTTGGCGAATCCAGCCGCAAGGCGATCGAGGACAATACGCTTCGGCCCGCGATGCAGCCGAATATCGAGATCAAGAAATTCGGTGTGGGCGAAGATCTTGAATATTCGATGTCCGTTCAGGTCATGCCTGAAATCGTGCCGATGGATTTTTCAAAGATCGAGGTCGAGCGTCTGGTCGCGATAATCCCCGACAGCGCCGTCGATGAAACGCTCGAACGGCTGGCAAAGCAATACCGGTCGTCGGAACCGATCAAGCGTGCGCGTAAATCCCGCGAAGGCGACGAAGTCGTGATCGATTTCAAGGGCTCCGTCGATGGCGTCGAATTTCCCGGCGGCAGCGGCGAAGGTCACCACCTGGAACTGGGCGCCGGGCAATTTATCCCGGGTTTCGAGGATCAGCTGATTGGCGTGAAGGCCGGTGACAGCGTGTCGGTTTCGGTGACCTTCCCGGCGGAATACGGTTCCAAGGAACTGGCGGGCAAGGACGCCGTTTTTGCCGTGGACGTGAAGGAAATCCGCGTCATGGTCGATACGGCGATCGACGACGAATTCGCCAAGACCCTTGGCCAGGAATCGCTGGATGACCTGAAAAAGGCCGCCCGCGACCGCCTCAGCCTGGATTATGCGGGATATTCCCGGGAAAAGCTGAAACGCGATCTGCTGGATACGCTGGAAAAGTCGCATAGTTTTGAATTGCCGCCGGGCATGGTCGATGCGGAATTCGATTCGATCTGGAACCAGTTCGAGGAAGCCCGCAAGAACGGCCAGACGGATGCGACGGAAGAAAAAAGCGACGATGAGCTGAAGGAAGATTACCGCAAGATCGCGGCGCGTCGTGTCATGCTGGGATTGCTGCTCGCGGACATCGGCAATATCAACAAGATCGAGGTGACGGCGGAGGAAATCAACCGGGCCCTCGTGCAGCAGGCGCAGCAGTATCCCGGGCATGAGCAGCAGTTCATCAAGCTGTACCAGGAAAACCCGGAGGCCATGGCATCCCTGCGGGCGCCGATATTCGAGGAAAAGGTCGTCGATTTCATCCTTGAGATGGCCAAGGTGAGCGAGCGCGAAGTCAGTATCGAAGAACTGATTCAGTCGCAGGACGACGAGGACGCGGCGAGTGACGAAGCGGCGGCGAAGCCGAAGCGTAAAAAGCGCGCGTCCGCCAAGGACAATGCGGAAGAGGACGCCGGCGACGAAAAGAAGGAATAGCCGGAATACTTGATCGGCAAAGCGACACGACACATCTTCAATGGAATATTTCCGCGGCCGGTTGCCGCCGACAGAATGATTGATAGAAGGTTATGACAGATCACATTCAGACGCAGATGAATACCCTGGTGCCGATGGTTGTCGAGCAGACTAACCGCGGTGAACGTTCCTATGATATTTATTCGCGCCTGCTGAAGGAGCGGATCATTTTCCTGACGGGGCCTGTCAACGACATGGTCGCGTCGCTGATCAGCGCCCAGTTGCTGTTCCTGGAGTCGGAAAACCCGACCAAGGATATTTCTTTGTATATCAATTCGCCGGGCGGCATCGTGACGTCCGGCCTGTCGATTTACGATACGATGCGCTATGTCCAGCCCGATATTTCGACAGTCTGCCTCGGTCAGGCGGCGTCCATGGGGTCGCTGCTGTTGTGTGCGGGCGCCGCGGGAAACCGGTTTTCCCTGCCGAACAGCCGAATCATGCTGCACCAGCCATCCGGCGGGTTCCAGGGGCAGGCCTCCGATATCGAAATTCATGCCCGCGAAATCCTGGCTTTGCGCGTGCGCCTCAACGAAATCTATGCGGAACATACCGGTAAGGATGTCGCCGTCGTCGAGAAGGCGCTTGATCGCGATAATTTCCTGACGCCGGAACAGGCCAAGGAATTCGGGATTATTGACCTTGTTGTCGATAAACGGCCGGATTCCAGTGCCGACGGTGCGACATCGAAGAAGTCCGAGTAACGAAGTCCTGCGCCACATTTGTGCTGCCGCAGATGTTCAACCGTATTCACAGACGGTTAAACTTATTATGGTCACCTGTGTAAGCGGGCTGCGTGACGTGGTTGGGTAGGATGTGTTATAATGCCGGTAGCGTGGTCGATATGAAAAAAAACGAGCGGGTCCGATCATCATGAGCAAGTCTGGTACTGGCGATTCAAAAAATACGCTTTATTGTTCCTTTTGCGGCAAAAGCCAGCATGAGGTGCGAAAGCTGATTGCCGGTCCGACGGTATTCATCTGCGATGAATGTGTCGAACTGTGCATGGACATCATCAAGGAAGACCACAAATCGACGGTGGCGAAGTCGCGCGACGGCGTGCCGACGCCGATCGAGATTCGCAAGGTTCTGGACGATTACGTCATCGGCCAGCCCCATGCCAAAAAGGTCCTTTCGGTCGCGGTACACAATCATTACAAGCGCCTGGCGCATATCAGCAAAAACAACGATGTGGAACTGGCGAAGTCGAACATTCTGCTGATCGGGCCGACGGGTTGCGGCAAGACGCTTCTGGCGCAGACGCTGGCGCGGATTCTGGACGTGCCGTTTACCATGGCGGATGCGACGACGCTCACCGAAGCGGGATATGTCGGCGAGGATGTCGAAAACATCCTTCTGAAACTTCTGCAGGCTGCCGACTACAATGTCGAGCGGGCGCAGCGGGGCATTGTCTATATCGACGAAGTCGACAAGATCAGTCGCAAATCCGATAACCCGTCCATCACGCGCGACGTTTCCGGCGAAGGCGTGCAGCAGGCGTTGTTGAAGATCATGGAAGGTACGGTTGCGAGCGTGCCGCCGCAGGGTGGCCGCAAGCATCCGCAGCAGGAATTCCTGCAGGTCGATACGACCAATATCCTGTTCATCTGTGGCGGTGCGTTTTCCGGTCTGGAGCGGATCATTTCGAATCGCGGCAAGGGGTCGTCGATCGGCTTCGGCGCGGATGTGCAAAGTGCCGAACACCGCAATATCGGCGATATCCTGACCGGCATCGAACCGGAGGATCTGCTGAAATTCGGCCTGATCCCGGAATTTGTCGGCCGGTTGCCCGTATTGGCGACCCTGAACGATCTGGACGAAGCGGCGCTGATTGAAATCCTGACCGTACCGCGCAATGCGCTGGTGAAGCAGTACCAGCGGCTGTTTGAGATGGAAGATGTCCGGCTTGAATTCAGTGGCGATGCCTTGAAGGCTATTGCGCAGAAGGCCGTGTTGCGGAAAACCGGCGCGCGCGGGCTGCGGTCAATCCTGGAAAGTATTCTGCTGGACCCGATGTATGAATTGCCCGGTCTGGACGGCGCGCAGGAAATCGTCATTAACAGCGAAGTCGTCGAAGGGCGCGCCGAGCCGCTTTATATCTATTCGGAACGCCCGGAAGAAGTAGAGAACAGCGCCTAGCACCGGACCGGCGCAGCGCGGGGCCAGTTCGGCCCGAAGTTGTTCATTGCCCGGCGTTCCGCCGGTATTCTTCTGTTTGACGGCGGAACGAATACCGTCTGCCCGCCGCCGCGCCGGCAGATTTATTCCTCAGAGGGTTGAATGGTTTTTTATCCATGGCCATCTAAATCGTAACAAGAATGCAATCTCCGCCGGGGGAATGCAAAACACGAGGAAACGGAATAACACATGACAGAAACTCGCCGCGGCAACCTCCACCCCGTACTACCGCTCCGTGACATCGTGGTTTTTCCGCACATGATTGTGCCGTTGTTTGTCGGTCGCGAAAAATCGGTCAATGCGCTGGAAAATGTGATGAAGGATGACAAGCAGATCCTGCTGGTCACCCAGAAAAACGCTTCCGACGACGATCCCGGCGTCAAGGACATCTATACGGTCGGTACGCTCGGTACCGTGTTGCAGCTGCTGAAGCTGCCGGACGGGACAGTCAAGGTCCTGGTCGAGGGTATTCAGCGTGTCCGGATCGACGGCTATGCCGAAAACGCTGATTATTTTGAAGGCTATGCCGAACTGGTCGAAGACGAAGCCAGCAATGAGGAACTCGAAGCCCTCAGCCGCGCCGTGGTGTCCCAGTTCGAACAGTATATCAAGCTGAACAAGAAGATTCCGGCCGAAGTCCTGATTTCGATCAACCAGATCGAGGAACCGGGCAAGCTGGCGGATACGATTGCACAGCATCTGACGCTGAAGATTGCCGACAAGCAGGAATTGCTTGAAATCGAGCCCGTCGGCGAGCGGCTGGAAAAAATCTACTCCTTCATGGAAGGAGAGATCAGCGTTCTGCAGGTTGAAAAGCGGATCCGCGGGCGCGTCAAGCGTCAGATGGAGAAGACCCAGCGCGAGTACTATCTGAATGAGCAGATGAAGGCGATTCAGAAGGAACTCGGCGAAGGCGAGGACGGCAAGGACGAAACCGCTGAACTTGAGGAGCGAATCGAGAATACGAAGCTGACCAAGGAAGCCCGTGAAAAGGCGAGTGCCGAACTGAAGAAGCTTCGCTCCATGAGCCCGATGTCGGCGGAGTCGACAGTTGTCCGGAATTATCTCGACTGGATGCTGTCAATTCCCTGGAAGAAGCGCACGCGGGGAAAGCGCGACCTCAAGGCGGCCGAGAAAATCCTGGATGCGGATCATTTCGGGCTGGAAAAGGTCAAGGAACGGATCATCGAGCATCTGGCCGTGCAGAACCGGGTCAAGAAGGTCAAGGGGCCGATTCTGTGCCTCGTTGGTCCGCCGGGGGTCGGCAAGACATCATTGGGCAAGTCGATTGCCCGTGCCTCCGGCCGCAATTTCGTTCGGATGTCGCTGGGTGGTGTCCGGGACGAAGCGGAAATCCGCGGCCACAGGCGCACCTATATCGGTTCCATGCCGGGCAAGATCATTCAGGGTATGAAGAAGGCAAAATCCTCCAACCCGCTGTTCCTGCTGGATGAAATCGACAAGCTCGGCGCCGACTGGCGTGGCGATCCGACATCCGCGTTGCTGGAGGTCCTGGATCCGGAACAGAATTCGTCCTTCAACGACCATTACCTGGAGGTCGATTACGATCTGTCAGATGTGATGTTCGTGACGACGGCGAACACCTTGCGGATGCCGGCGCCGCTCATGGACCGGATGGAGATTATCCGGATCTCCGGATATACCGAAGACGAGAAAATCCAGATCGCGCGGCGTCATCTGATCACCAAGCAGATGACGGATCACGGGCTCAAGGAAGCCGAATGGGCGATTACGGACGACGGGCTGCGTGACCTGATTCGCTATTACACCCGCGAGGCCGGGGTCCGGAACCTCGAACGCGAAATTGCGAACCTGACCCGAAAGGGCATCAAGGAAATTATGAAGGGGGAGAAGGCGGAAATCCGCATCAGCCGCCGGAACCTTGAGAAATATGCCGGGATACGCAAGTACCGCTATGGCGAAATCGACGAGGAAGATCAGGTCGGCGTGGTGACCGGGCTGGCCTGGACGGAAGTCGGCGGCGAATTGCTGACGATCGAATCGGTGAAACTGCCGGGCAAGGGCAAGGTCATCAAGACCGGCAAGCTGGGCGACGTCATGATGGAATCGGTTCAGGCGGCGGAAAGCTATGTGAAGAGCCGTGCGCCGTCCTTCGGTATCAAGCCGACGGCCTTTGCGCAGACGGATATTCATGTCCACGTGCCGGAAGGGGCGACGCCGAAGGATGGTCCCTCGGCCGGCGTGGCGATGATCACGTCGATCGTGTCGGTCCTGTCGGGAATTCCCGTCCGCAAGGATATTGCGATGACCGGTGAGATGACGCTCCGGGGCCGTGTCCTGCCGATTGGTGGCCTCAAGGAAAAGCTGCTGGCGGCGTTGCGGGGCGGGATCAAGACCGTCCTGATACCCAAGGACAATGAAAAAGACCTGGCCGATGTTCCCGACAACGTCAAAAAGGCGCTTGAAATAATCCCGATCGCGCTGGTCGACGATGTTTTCAAATACGCGCTGGTCGAATCGCTGAAGCCGATCGAGTGGAATCCGGACGAAGTGGCGGCGGCTGTCGCCTCCCCGGGCGAAGACGAACTGGGCGGCATTACGACGCACTAGAGCGTGATGACATTTATTTGATTCGGGGGATTCCCTCTGGGCTGATTTTCTGATTCAAGATGCTG
>JAQCHR010000203.1 GCA_027619655.1 Pseudomonadota bacterium | reverse complement strand
GCCGGCAGCATCGCCACGCTGGTCGAAAGCCATGTCGGCAGCGGCAGCTATTTCGCCAATACGGTATCGGAAATTTCGGTCGGCGGGCGGGCGGTGCTGAACCATTACAAGCTGCAGAACGAGGGCCCCGAAGCCTTCCATGTCGCCTATACCCATGTGCGGCTGGCGGACCGTTCGACCTATGACGGGTTCGTCCTGCAGACCGGCGGCAGGCTGGCCCGCAATGAAATCCGCACCCATCTGGGCGAGCATGTGGAATGCCGGCTGAACGGCGCCTATCTGGGGCGCGGGGACCAGCATATCGACAACACGACCTTCATCGACCATGCCTTTCCGAACAGCAGGTCGCATGAAGTCTACAAGGGCGTACTGGACGGCCGGGCGCGTGGCGTGTTCCAGGGCAAAATCCTGGTGCGGAAGGACGCGCAGAAGACTGATGGGCGGCAGGTCAACAAGACGCTGCTGCTGTCACCGGGCACGGAGATCGATACCAAGCCGGAACTCGAAATCTATGCCGACGACGTCAAGTGCAGCCATGGGGCAACGACCGGCGACCTGGCGGAAGAGGCGCTGTTCTACCTGATGGCGCGCGGCATCGACCGGAAACAGGCCAAGGCGATGCTGGTCGTCGCCTTCGTCGGCGAAGCGGTCGAGGAAATTCAGTCAGAGGGGCCGCGCGAAGCGTTCCGGAAAGTCGTCGATGCTTGGCTCGGCGCAGAGGAAGAGAAGTAGATCATGAACAATACCGCACAGGCGGCTGTGGACAGCGCCGCGCCCTACGATGTCGAAGCCTACCGCCGGGATTTTCCGATCCTGTCGGAAACGGTGCACGGGCGGCCGCTCGTCTATCTGGACAACGGCGCTTCGGCGCAGAAGCCGCGCCAGGTGATCGACGCCATCAGATATGTCTACGAGCATGAATATGCCAATGTGCATCGCGGAGTACATTACATGTCCGAGCGCGCGACTGACGCCTATGAGGGCGCGCGTACCAAGGTGCAGAAATTCCTGAACGCGAAGCATGACCACGAGATCATCTTCACCCGCAACGCGACCGAGGCCGTGAACATGGTTGTCCGGACGCATGGCCAGCGCTTCCTGCAACCCGGCGATGAAATCCTGATTTCGATCATGGAGCATCATGCCAACATCGTTCCCTGGCAGATGCTGGCGGCGGAAAAAGGGTTGAAGCTGAAAGCCGTACCGATCACCGATGACGGTGAACTGAACATGGACGAATTCCGGAAGATGCTGACTCCGGAAACGAAGATGGTCGCCATCACCCATGTCTCCAACGCGCTTGGTACGATCAACAATGTGACGGAAATTACCCGCCTGGCGCATGATGCCGGGGCCAGGGTATTGATCGATGGGTCGCAGGGGGTGGTCCATATGCCCGTCGACGTGCAGGCCATCGACTGCGATTTCTATGTCTTCACCGGCCACAAGCTGTATGGGCCGTCCGGCGTCGGCGTGCTGTATGGCAAGGAAGAGCGGCTGAATGCGATGCCGCCATTCTTGGGCGGCGGTGAAATGATCGAGCATGTGACGATCGAAAAAAGCACCTGGGCGGCGCTGCCGAACAAGTTCGAAGCGGGCACGCCGATGATCGCGCAGGCCATCGGGCTCGGCGCGGCTGTCGATTACGTTACCGCCATCGGCATGGACCGGATTTCGGCCCATGAAGAGGATTTGCGACGCTACGCGACACAGCGCCTGTCTTCGATCCCGGGGCTGAAAATATACGGTACGGCGCCACGCAAGGCGGCGATCATGTCGTTCACGCTGGACGGCATCCATTCGCACGATATCGCCACGATCATCGACCGCGCCGGGGTGGCCTGCCGCGCCGGGCATCACTGCGCCCAGCCGTTGATGGACACGTTGGGTGTGCCGGCGACGACGCGCGCTTCATTTGGATTGTATAACACCCGCGCCGATGCCGATGCTCTGGCTGAAGCGCTGGAGTCCGCCCGGGAGTTTTTCGGACTATGATGGACGAACTTCGCGAACTGTATCAGGAAGTGATCCTGGATCATGGCAAGAGCCCGCGCAATTTTCGCGATATCGAGGGGGCGACCGGTCATGCCCATGGCAAGAATCCGCTCTGCGGCGACCAGCTTGTCGTCTATCTGAAAGTGGATGACGGAGACGTTATCGAGGACGTGTCATTCGTCGGCAAGGGCTGCGCGATTTCGGTCGCGTCGGCGTCGATGATGACCGAACTGGTCAAGGGCAAGACCGTGGAACAGGCGCATATCCTGTTCGACCGGTTCCACGACATGTGCACGGGCGACGATGCGGCGCCGGCGGATGCGTCGCTCGATCCGGAAGACCTGGAAAAGCTGACCGTACTCACCGGTGTGCGCGCCTTTCCGGTACGGGTCAAATGCGCGACGCTCGCCTGGCACACGCTGAATGCCGCGATCGAGGGCAAGGAAGAATCGAGCAGTGAGTAGGGTATTGGATACTCGGAAATGGGGCATGACATGAACATGGAATATTCGCCGTTCAGCCAGTTCGCCACGACGGCGCCCTTGCCGGAAGACGGCATGGCGCGCGCCGGCGAACCCCTCGAGGCGTGGGTGGAAAAGGCCGACGAGGCGGCGATTGTCGCGGCGATGAAGACCGTGCATGACCCGGAAATTCCCGTTGATATTTACGAACTCGGGCTCATCTATAAATGCGACCAGGCGGAAGACGGCTCGGTCGCCATCGAAATGACGCTGACCGCACCGGCCTGTCCCGTTGCAGGCGTGCTGCCGGTGCAGGTCGCCGAAGCCGTCGCCGCCGTCGAAGGCGTTGGCGAGGTCACGGTTGAAATCGTCTGGGAGCCGCCGTGGAACCCGTCACTGATGTCGGAAGCGGCTAAGGTCGAACTGGATATGTTTTAAGGGTGGGACTGGCAAGTGGAGCAGAATAATGAATAGACCACAGGCGATGACACTCACCGATGCGGCAGTGGCGCGGGTAAAGGTGCTGCTGTCCAAGGCGGACAAGCCGGTTGTCGGGTTGCGCGTCGGCGTCAAGGCGCAGGGCTGTTCCGGCATGAGCTACTTCGTCGAATACGCCGACAAGGAACTGCCCTTCGAGGAAGTCGTCGAAGAGCAGGGCGTGAAGGTCCTGATCGATCCGGCGGCGACGATGTTCCTGATCGGCTCGAAGATGGATTACCGCGAGGACAAGCTTCAATCAGGTTTTGTCTTCGAGAATCCGAATGCCAAGGGCCATTGCGGCTGCGGCGAATCCTTCCACGTCTGATTGCCACTGCGCGGCTGCGCGGAAGATGAAGTCATGAATCCACTGGGTATCGACAAGCCGGTTTCGCAGACGCGTGTTGTCGTCGCGATGTCCGGCGGCGTGGATTCGTCGGTCGCCGCGGCGCTGATGGCGGAGGCGGGGTATGAGGTCATCGGCGTCACCCTGCAGCTCTATGATCATGGCGCCGCCGTCGCGCGGAAGGGCGCGTGCTGCGCCGGGCAGGATATCCATGACGCCCGCAATGTCGCCGACCGGATCGGCATTCCCCATTACGTGCTGGACTATGAAAGCCGCTTCCGCGAAGCGGTGATCGACGAATTCGCCGATTCCTACCTGCGCGGCGAAACGCCGATCCCCTGCGTGCGCTGCAACCAGACGGTCAAATTCCAGGACCTGCTGGCCACCGCGCGCGACCTGGGCGCCGATGCGCTGGCGACCGGTCATTACGTGCGTCGCGCCGAAGGGCAGGGCGGCCCGGCGCTGCTGCGCGCCGTCGATGCGGACCGCGACCAGAGCTACTTCCTGTTCGCGACGACGCGCGGGCAGCTCGATTACCTGCGCTTTCCGCTGGGCGGGATGGAAAAGCCGGAAACCCGCGCCCATGCGGAACGGTTCGGCCTGCCCGTGGCGGACAAGCCGGACAGCCAGGACATTTGCTTCGTACCGGAAGGCAATTACGCCCGCATCGTGGAACGGCTGCGGCCGGAAGCCCACGCGCCGGGTGAGATCGTCGATCAGGCCGGCAATGTGCTGGGCAGCCACGAAGGCATTATCAATTTCACGATCGGCCAGCGCCGCGGCCTCGGGCTCGGCGGCCGGCCGGAGGGCGAGGACGCGCTTTATGTCGTTCGGCTGGACCCCGCAAGCCGCCGCGTGATCGTCGGCCCGCGCACGGCGCTGGGCATCGACCGGCTGGCGCTGGGGGCGGTCAACTGGATCGGCGACGGCACGCTTCCGGCGGGTGACCTGGCCTGTTCGGTGAAGCTGCGCTCGACCATGGCGCCGGCGCCGGCGCGCCTGCTGACCGATGCGGACGGCAATACGGTCGTGCGGCTCGACGAACCGCAATTCGGCATTTCGCCCGGCCAGGCCTGCGTCTTCTATGACGGCGACCGGGTGCTCGGCGGCGGCTGGATCCTGCGCGAAGCCGCCGGGATCGCCGCTTAAGTCCGGAAATACGTCTTCAATACATCGTCGATGATGCGTTCCAGGTCCTTCACCGTGCTGCAGGTCGTGGCGACATGGCAGAAGGTGCGGTAGCGCGGCATTTCGCTGTCGCCCGTGCCCCAGAACGTCTCCGGTTCCGGGTTCAGCCAGATCACCGATTTGGCGCGGTCATGCAACTGCCGCATCAGGTCGATGCGCGGATCGGTATCGTTGGTGCGGCCGTCGCCGAGGATCATGATCGTGGTGCTGCGGTCCACCGAATCCATGTAGCTTTCATCGAAATCGGCCAGCGCCCTGCCGTAGTCGGTCGGGCGGAAGCCGATCTTTTCCAGGATTTCGGGTATCGCGGCCTCGACGGATTTGTCTTCCAGGATATCGCTGATTTCGATCAGGTTGCCGGAAAAGGCAAAGGCGCGCAGCGACGAGATGACCTCGTTCAGCGAATACAGGAACAACAGCAGGAAGCGCGCGGCGGCGGCGACGGATTGCGACACGTCGCAGATCACGACGATCTTGGGCTTCTCGATCCTGGTCTGTTTCCAGACCGTTTCGAAGGGGATTCCGTCATAGGCCATGTTGCGGCGCAGGGTGCGGCGAACATCCAGCACGCCGCGCTTCGTATGCTTGCGGTGGCGGTTGTAGCGGGTCGCCAGCTTGTGGGCCATGCGGCGCACGATGCGGTGCATGCGCTGAAAATCGCGCAGCTCCACCGCGGACAGGCTGGTCTTGACCAGGAATTCGGCGCGCAGCTGTTCGCCGGCGAAACGGGCATAGAGCTGGAACTGGCGCGCGGTATATTGCTGCGCCTGTTCGAACAGGTATTCCCACGCCGCTTCCAGCCGCTGCGCCGCCGCCGTGCCGGCAGCGGTTTCCGAGCGGTTCAGCGCCGCGATCATCCGCTCCATCTGGCGCAGCCCCATCTGGTCCAGCATGCGGCGGTTGAACAGGTTGCGCTGGGTGGCGTAGCGGATATTGGCGACGCCGCTGGCTGCGGCCGCACGCTCCATCGCCTGGGCCAGGTCGCTTTCGCTGCCCTCCAGCAGCAGTTGCGCCAGCGGACTGTCGGCGATCAGGGCCGGGTCGGTTTCGGATGCGCCCGTTGCGGAGTCAGTCTGGGATTCGCCGCGGTCGCGGAATTCCTCGCGGGTAAAAAATATGTCGAAGCATTCGTCGAATTTCTCGACCTCTTCCTGCGACTTCGCCAGGGTGACGCAGAGCGAATCCCGCAGCAGCGACCGGTCGGCGAAGCCGACGGCATCGACGGTCCGGTGGGCGTCAATGGTTTCCAGCGGCGAGACGGGAATTTCCATCGCCCGCAGGGCACGCAGGAAATTGGTCAATGTCTGCTGCATGTTCTCACGGCGTCCTAATACCGCTTCGCCTTGTTGACCAGTTCCGGGATGCTCTTGTCGACGGCGGTGAAGTCCTGCTCGTGTTTCAAGAGCACATTCAACGTATCACGGACCAGCGCCACATCCAGCGTATCGGCGTTCATCAGCACCAGCACCCGGGCCCAGTCGATGGTCTCCGAAATCGACGGCAATTTCTTTAGGTCCTGTTCGCGCAGCATATGCACGAAGGCGACGAGCTGCCGGGTCAACCGATCCGCGATGCCGGGGACGCGGGCGGCGACGATACGGCGCTCCAGCTTTTCCTCCGGCAGCGGGATAAACAGATGCAGGCAGCGCCGCTTCAGCGCATCGCCCATTTCCCGCATGTTGTTGGAGGTCAGGAAGACCAGCGGCGGGACGGTCGCGCTGATGGTGCCGATTTCCGGGATAGAGACCTGGTAGGCGGACAGGATTTCCAGCAGGAAGGCCTCGAATTCCTCGTCCGATTTGTCGATCTCGTCGATCAGCAGCACCGCGCCATGCTTCTGGCGCAGCGCCTTCAGCAGCGGGCGGGGCTCAAGGAACTGCTCGGAAAAGAACAGGTCGCTGAACCCGTGCAGCTTGTCCATCGCCTCGTCCAGCCCGGACGTACCGGTCAGGACATCGCCCATCTTATCCTTCAGGATCTGGGTGTAAAGCAGTTGCTTGCCGTATTTCCATTCGTACAGCGCCTTGGATTCGTCCAGCCCCTCGTAGCATTGCATGCGGATCAGCGGCAGGCCGAGCCAGTTGGCCGTCGATAGCGCTAGTTCGGTCTTGCCGACCCCGGCGGAGCCTTCGACAAGGATCGGTTTGGTCAGGTTCTGGGCGACGAAAATGGACGTGGCGATCCGGTGCGAGGCGATATAGCCGACACCGTCCAGCCCTTCGACAATGGCGTCGACGGAGGTGATCTTCTGCGCGGCGGTGTCGATAGGGGAGGTCATGCTGTTTGCGTTTCCGTAGTGATGATCGGGAGGTTCAGGGGCGGAGCAGGGCGCGGGCGCGCCGTTGAGCCTGAATGATATGCACCGCGCGTGCAATACCAAGCGACTTTTCAAT
>JAQCHR010000202.1 GCA_027619655.1 Pseudomonadota bacterium | reverse complement strand
CCGCCGAACAGCGCCCCGCCGGCGATCCGGGCGCCAGGGGAAATTTCATCGCCCGTGAGCGCACGGGAGATGGTGGAGATAATCGGGATATGCTGAAGCGGATTGATGATGTCGAGAAAATCGCCGAAGGTCAGCCCGTCCTCGCCAAAAAATCCGGAATCTTCGGGATCGGCTTCGGGCACCCACAAATTGCCTTCAATGCCCAGGTCTTCCGGGCGATGATGGTAGGCGATCACATCGGGCACGGCCGACCCGTCCGCATTGAACTGCTGCGGTCGGCCATTGCTGGCAAGCGGCAGTTTTGCGGCGGGAATGTTTGCCGGGCTGGCGCCTGACGTAACTGCATCGACCATGGGAACGTCCTCCGCCCAGAATCGTTTGCAATCACGATGCCATGGCGAAAACGTACGGTATCAGCAGATTTCCGGCCGCTTTAAATGGCGCTCCTTCGATGGCTGGCAAATATTGCCCGCCCCGTCGGAGAGTTCTGCCGGTCAGGCATGTTCCGGACCAGGCCTAGAACAGGTGGCCGCTGCGGGCCGCCTTGGTCTGGAGGTAATGTTCGTTATGCCCGTTGGTGGGAAAGGCGTGGGTCACGCGGTCGATAACTTCGATGCCATGCTCCGCCAGCGCCGACACCTTGGCGGGGTTGTTGGTCATCAGCCGGATGCGGCTGAAGCCGAGCCGGTGCAGCATGCCTGCGGCCGGTCCGTAGACCCGTTCATCGGCGCTGAAGCCCAGCTCCTCGTTCGCATCGATCGTGTCGAACCCGCTGTCCTGCAGCCGGTAGGCGCGCAGCTTGTTGGCCAGCCCGATGCCGCGGCCTTCCTGCGCCAGATAAAGCAGCAGCCCGCCGCCATCGGCGGCGATGGCGTCCACTGCGCCGTGCAACTGGTCGCCACAATCACAGCGCAGGCTGCCCAGCAGATCGCCGGTGAAACATTCGGAATGCAGCCGTGTCAGCACCGGTACTGCAGGGTCCGGATTGCCGATAACGATGGCGACGTGGGTTTTGCCGCCATCGGCGGGCCGGAAGGCGATAAATTTGGCGTTTTCGGCGCCCTGCAGCGGAATATCGGCGGCAATTTCCGACAATGCCAGTTCGGTCGCGGCATAGCGGTATCCCTCGACATCCTCGGCGCCAGCGGCCAGAAAATCGTGCTGCGCCGCGAAGGCGGCGGCGTCGCCGGCAATCGGCGTTGTCAGCGCCGTCGGAAGCAGCCGTGCAAATTTCAGAAGATCGACGGCGGATTCCTGCAGGGGCTGTCCGGATGCCGCGATCGTGACGACCGGTCGGGCGCTGCTCAGCGTTGCGCCCGCGATTTCCGTCGTGCTCGCAACCGTCAGGCTGACGGCCGGCATGATGGAAACGGCTTTCGCATCCAGCGGGTCCAGGCCGAGCGCGATGGCGCGTAATCCGGTCGTGACGCAGGAAACCGGATTTCCGCTCAGCCCGCGCAACATTGCGGGATCGATGCCGAATTCAGCGGCCGCGACGAGAAGCGCCAGCCTGTCACTGCGCAGGACGATCGGTCTGCCCCGCCGCAACTCGCCAATCACGCGGCTGATGGCGTTGACCCCGGGATGGGAAACCGGTGCGGAAAAAACGGATTCAGTTTTGCGCGGCATCTGTTTCAATTGATACTCATGTTTTTCAGTTCTGGCATTTTGCGATCGGGACGGATTCGGGCACTGGCCCGGCCACCAACCATAATATGTCCCGCCCAAAGGACAAACACAGCATTACGAGGGCGCTACCGCCTATAACGGTCGCGGCGTTGCTTGTCACCACGGGAAGCAGGCAAATCAGCAACGCGCCGATCTGAATGGCGCAGACGGCGCGCCGAAACGCGCTGTACGGCAGGGGCCGCATCAGCCTTGGCCAGATCCAGCCGGCCGCGACGAACAGGTAGCGCAACGCGCCGGCTGCGAGAATCCAGAGGCCTGTCTTGTCGGACAGGCCGATCAGCAGGCTCAGCACCAGAATAAGCGCGGCGTCGGTTTCCATGTCGAACCTTGCGCCGAACGCGCTGCAGGCGGCAAAGCGGCGCGCCAGGTATCCATCAAGACCGTCCAGTGCCAGGGCGACACCGGCCAGCGCCGCGATAACCCACCAGTTCACAAGGCCCGGTGCACCGGCCAGGGCGCCCGCGATGACCACAGTCAGGGCGACGCGGATCCAGGTTACGCGGTTGGCATATCCAAACCGGACCATCTGGCCTGTCCGTGCGGCGCAGAACAGTAACGCGACCGCCGCCAGGCCGTACATCGCCATTGTCAGGAAAAGGGTATTCCGGGTCGGCAGCACGACCGCACCCAGCAGGAAGACGGGCAGCGCGGTGAGAGCGACCATCAGTCGGGCATCGTTGGCAAAGGCGGAAACGCGCAGCCAGCGGTTTCCAGTTGCCGTCAGGTGGTCACGATACATTGATACGTTCCACAATAGACATTCAAGTCCAGAAGCACTTCATATATGGTCCTTATCAGTAAAACGGGAGTGAAACTGTAAAGAGAATTCGAAATTGCCGTTTTGGGAGGATGGTTTTCCTTGCGATTTGGGGGTCGCACTGAAGTTGTTGAAAGGATATGAAAATTACCGAAAACGAAGCCTGGGGCGTCATTTTGGCATTCGTAAAGCGGTCCCAACGCGCTGTACCCTGCACAGCCGGCAAGGCATGGGCCGTAAATCAGACATCTGAGTCGTTGACCGTCTATTCCGGCGGGAACCCCGAAACCGCAATAGAGCTGGCTGCCGTCGACCTGCAGGGGACGGTGACCGTCGATGACAGCCTGCCGGAATCCGTTGCCGCGCTGTTCCGGCTGTACCTGCCGCTATGCCTGCCGCAGGGCCCCTTCACGGTCGGCCATCTGGGGCAAAGCCTTGACGGGCGCATTGCGACCGAAAGCGGCGCGTCGCACTATGTCACCGGTCCTGCCGATATCCTGCATAACCACCGCATGCGCGCCCTGTTCGACGCGATTATCGTAGGCGCGGGCACGGCAATGCATGACGATCCCCAATTGACGGTGCGGGAATGCGAAGGCAGCAACCCCATTCGGGTTGTGATCGATGCGGAACGTCGCCTGCCGGTTGATCTTGGGCTGTTCCGGGACGACGCCACGCCAACATTGCTGCTCTGCGCGTCTGATCGGGTAAATGGCAGCAAGTACCACGGGACGGCGGAAATCGTCCCCGTCGCACGGGATTCGGAAAGCCTGTCGCCCCTCGCTATCCGCGCGGCATTGGCGAAACGCGGTCTCCATCGGCTGTTTATCGAAGGCGGTGGCGTGAGCGTGTCGCGCTTCCTCAAGGCGGGCTGCCTCGACCGGTTGCAGGTGACGATTTCGCCGCTGATCATCGGGTCGGGCCGGCCTGCGATCGTGCTGCCGACAGTCACCAGTCTGGCGGAAGGATTGCGGCCTGAAACACGCCGCTTTGACCTGGGCGAGGATGTCATGTTCGAGTGCCGCTTCCATGGATGAGCGCGCGTTTTGGGTCACGAGCCCGGGCCGGGGCGAAATCCGCACGGCCCCCGGGCGCGATGCGGGGCCGACCGAAGTCGCAGTTCGGGCGCTGGCCAGCGGCATAAGCCGGGGGACGGAGGCGCTGGTGTTTCAGGGCCGGGTTCCGGAAAGCCAGTACAGTGTCATGCGCTGCCCGTTTCAGGTCGGCGATTTTCCGGGGCCGGTGAAATACGGCTATGCCTCAGTTGGGGCGCTGGAACGCGATGGCGCCCGCGTGTTCTGCCTGCATCCGCATCAGGATCGCTATGTCGTGCCGGCGGATATGGTGGTGCCGGTGCCCGATGACGTGCCGGACAGCCGCGCCGTGCTTGCCGCCAATATGGAAACGGCGGTCAACGCGATGTGGGATGCCGGGCCGCGGATTGGCGACCGGATTGCGGTTGTCGGCGGCGGCGTTGTCGGCTGTTTCGTCGCCGCCCTGTCGGCACGCCTGCCCGGCGTATCGGTCGAACTGGTCGATATCAACCCGGCACGGGCGGAGATCGCGGCTAAACTCGGCGTCGCTTTTGCCTCCCCCGAGACGGCGACCCGCGACCTCGATATCGTCGTGCATGCCAGCGGCGCACCGGCCGGGCTGACGACGGCGCTGGGGCTGGCGGGGTTCGAGGCAACGGTGCTGGAAATGAGCTGGTATGGCGACCGGATGGTATCGGCGCCGCTGGGCGAGGCGTTTCATTCCCGGCGGCTGACGCTGCAATCCAGTCAGGTCGGCCATGTCGCGACCAGCCGGCGGGCGCGCCGTACGTATCGCGACCGGATGCGCCTCGGGCTGGAATTGCTGCGCGATCCGTGCTTCGATTGCCTGCTCAGCGATACTTCGGAATTTGCGGATCTGCCGCAGACCATGGCGCATCTGGCGGAGAGCCCGGGCGACACGCTCTGCCATGTCGTAACTTATCCCTGATTTTCATAAACCACAGGAATTCAATATGTTCAGCGTTACCGTCCGCGACAGTGTCATGATCGCCCATTCCCTGAAAGGCGCGGTTTTCGGCCCCGCACAGCGCCTGCACGGGGCAACCTTCGTGATCGAGGTAACCCTGCGCCGCGGGGCGCTCGACGAAAACGGCATCGTCGCGGATATCGGCAGGGCAACGACGCTGCTCAGCGAAATACTCGAAACATACGCGTACAGGAATCTGGACGACCTGGCCGAATTCGCGGGGCGGAATTCCACCACGGAGGTTCTGGCGAAGGAAATTCACGACCGCTATGCTGACGGTATCCGTGCCGGTCGGCTGGAGGGCGACGCCCACGAGACAATCGTCTCGCTGGGCGTTGTGCTGCGTGAAAATCCCGATGCCTGGGCCGGTTACGACGCACCCCTGCAAGGCTGACATGGATCGCGGAACGCTGATTTTCGTTGTTCCCGGTTCGATAGAGCAGCGCACCGGCGGCACGCTGTATGACCGCCATATCGTCAATGGGTTGCGGGAGACCGGCCAGGCCGTCACCCTGGTCGAACTGCCCGGTCAGTTCCCCTTTTGCGACGATGTTGCGAAATCCGAAGCCGACGCCGTCATCCGAGCGGCGCCGGATGGCGCCCGTGTTGTAATCGACGGGCTCGCCCTGCCAGGATTTGCGGATTGCCTGTCGGACCACCGGGACCGGTTGCGGCTGACGGCCCTGATCCACCACCCGCTGGCGGCGGAATCCGGCCTCGACGATATGGCGCGAAATGCCCTGTTTGCGTTGGAACGCGGCATGTTGCGGGATGTTGCCGGCATCATCACGACCAGTCCGGCGACGGCCCGGATGCTGGCCGACTACGATGTCGCGGCGGACCGGATCACGACCGTTCTGCCTGGCACCGATCCAGCCCCACGGGCAACAGGATCCGCCGTGGGTTCGGTGCGGCTGCTCTGCGTTGCAACCTTGATTGCCCGCAAGGGACATTTACGGTTGATTTCCGCCCTCGCCGATTGCGCCGGACTGGACTGGCGGCTCGACTGCCTCGGTGCGGCGGATCGCGACCCGGCCGTGACGGCGGCAATCCGCGAGGCCATAAAAACGCGGGGTCTTGGCGACCGGATTACCCTGCATGGCGAAGCCGATGCGGCGGCGCTGGCGGCAGCCTATGACGCAGCGGATGTCTTCGTGCTGGCTTCGGCGCTTGAAGGCTACGGCATGGCTTTCGCCGAAGCGTTGGCGCATGGCCTTCCGGTGATCGGCAGCGGCGACGGCGCGGTGCGCGACACGGTACCGCCGGAGGCCGGCATCATCGTACCGGTCGGCGATCACGACGCCCTTGTGGCCGCGCTGTCGCGAATGGTCACGGATCCGGCATTTCGCGCGGCAAAATCCGCCGGTGCGCGGGCGGCGGGGGCGCGACTGCCCGACTGGCCGATGGCGGCACGGCACTTCGCGCGGGCGCTCGACCCCGTCCCGGCTGCGGCGCGATGACCGAAGGCTTCGACGCGGACTGGCTGGCACTTCGCGAGCCCGCCGATTGTGCCGCCCGCTCCGCCATATTGGCCGATGCGTTTCTCGACGTGCTGCCGCCGCGCCCCCGGATCATGGACCTGGGCGCCGGGACGGGGTCGAACGCCCGCTACCTGAATGCCCGCGCCGAAGCGCGCGGCATGCGGATCGACTGGGTGCTTGTCGATGGCGATCCCTCCCTGCTCGACCGCGCCGCGCTGCCGCAATTCGACCGGCAGGTGCTGGATTTCGCCGCCGATCCCGCTGTACTGGATATTGCGGGGGTCGATGCCATCAGCGCCTCGGCGCTGTTTGACCTGGTATCCGGGGATTGGTTCGCACGGTTTGTTTCGCTGCTGGGTTCCCGGCCGTTGCTGGCGGCACTGACCGCGAGCGACGGACATGGCTGGGCCCCGGCTGATCCGGCTGATCCGGCGGTGGAAGCCTGGTTTGCCGCCGATATGCGCCGCAACAAGGGTTTCGGACCGGCTCTGGGGCTGGACGCTCCGGTAGCCATGGCATCCTGCCTGGCCGCCGCCGGTTTTGTCGTGCACCAGGCCGAGACGCCCTGGCAGCTTGGCCCGGAGAATCCCGCGCTGGCGGTGGCGATGGTGGACGGGATCGCCGCGGCTGTCGCGCAATACGGCGATGCGTCCGGATGGAACTTGCGGCGGCGCGCGGCGCTGCAGTCGGGCGAGTTGCGCCTCACCGTTGGTCATCGGGATATTCTGGCGGTTCGGGAATAACGGCGCCGTCTATAGCATCCCAAGCGATCAACAACAATTTATCTCTATTGAACCGTTGCGACGTAACGTCACGGCGAGGCATGGTATATCATTGCGACGCACCCACTGCTGATAGCGGTGCGCAGGACTATCGGGGGAACCGTGGCCAGCAAGAAAATCCTCATCGTC
>JAQCHR010000201.1 GCA_027619655.1 Pseudomonadota bacterium | reverse complement strand
CCGCGCATCCTGGCGGTCAGGCACGGTCGAGCTGCCGCTTCGTGGCGCAGGTTCCACAATCGTCGGACCCGGAACGCTTTGCGCATATGAAGGGGAGCCAAACAAAAAGGCGCCAAGCAGTAGCGCCCCCAAGAAGGACATCCCATCTCTAAAATTCACAAGGCGATCCCTTCCGGTACGCGCAACAATTCAGCCGATGGTTTTTCAAGTGTTCCATACAGGTAGGTTCACTATATCATTGATAACAACAAATAGCATAAGTGAAAATACCAAGACGAGACCAATTCTAAAACCGAATTCCTGCGCCCTTTCACTAAGCGGACGGCCCCTTATTGCTTCGATTCCGTAGAACAGCAGGTGACCGCCATCCAGCATTGGTATCGGAAAAAGGTTAATCAATCCCAGACTGATTGAAAGTTGGGCCATCAGGATCACGAGCGGTTCAATGCCCGATTTCCAGACAGTGCCGGACATCTGGGCGATCTTGATCGGCCCGCCCAGGCCCTCCGTCGACCGGGTCCGCATGATCATTTCGCCGACATATTTCAGGGTCGCAACCGACAGGTTCCAGGTTTCGAATACCGCGGCCCAGGCGGCGGAGGCGGGGTTGTGTTCGCGGACCGACACCCCTTCCCGCCGGACTCCCAGCAGCCCGATGGTGACCTTGCCGCCGCTGCCGTCATCGATTTCCTTCGTCGTCGGCGTTGCGACAAGCACCTGCTCCGCGCCGTCCCGCATGACGACGATTTCCATCGTCTTTCCGGGATTCATCTGAACGATCCGCGGAATTTCCTCGAACCGCTCGATTTTGTTGCCATCCACCTCGGTGATCAGGTCGCCGGCCTGAATCCCAGCCCGGGCCGCGGCGCTTTCCGCATCAACGGAACTGATTTCCGCCGGCGTGAACGGCTGCCCGTAAATACTGAAGAAGAACGCAAAAACCAGAAACGTGAACAAAAAATTTGCTGCCGGGCCGGCAAAGACAACGGCCGCTCGCTGCCCCAGCCCCTTGTGCTTGAACGAAACCGCGCGTTCCGCCCGGGTCAGGGCGCGGGTTGTGCCATCCTCATCGAGGATTTCCCCCTCGCCGAACATCTTCACATACCCGCCGAGCGGGATGGCGCTGATCTTCCAGCGCGTTCCCTTGCTGTCTGTCCAGCCGAAAAGTTCCGGACCGAAGCCGATTGAAAAGACTTCGATGCGCACGCCGCAGCGCCGCGCGACCCAGTAATGGCCCAGTTCATGAACGAAAACGAGAACGGTCAGAACCACAACGAACGGCAGCAGGTATTCCCAAATTATACTGAAATGTTCCATCTACTCGCCTGCGATCGCGGCAGATTGTCCGCCGGACCCGTTCATCGAAGCTTCCGCCATCCGGCGGGCCGCCAGATCGCATTCCCGCACATCATCCAGCGACGTGAAGGTAAAATGATCAAAATCCGAAAGCACGTCTTCCACGATATGCGCGATATCCAAAAACCCGATCCGTCCGGTGAGAAATCCTTCAACGGCGATCTCGTTCGCCGCGCTCAGTACAGTTGGTGCGCTGCCGCCGTTCTTCAAGGCCTCCCGCGCGAGCCTCAGCGCCGGAAACCGAACGGGATCAGGTGCTTCGAAGGTCAACTGCGACAGGGCCGCCAGATCGAGCTTGTCCTGCGGAACATTCATCCGACGGGGCCAGGCCAGCGCATAGGCGATCGGCGTCCGCATGTCAGGCGGCCCAAGCTGCGCCAGCACCGAGCCGTCCTGATAGGCCACGAGACTGTGGATCACCGATTGCGGATGCACCAGGATATCGATCCGGGATTCCGGCATATCGAAAAGATAGTGCGCCTCTATGAGTTCCAGGCCCTTGTTCATCATGGTCGCGGAATCGACCGAAATCTTCGCGCCCATGTCCCAGTTCGGATGCTTGACCGCCTGCGTCGGCGTCACCGCCCGCATCGCTTCCCTGTCCATCGTCCGGAACGGGCCGCCGGAAGCAGTCAGGATCAGCCGGTCAATGGCTTCGCGGTTGTCGAAATCGAACACCTGGAAAATGGCATTGTGTTCTGAATCAACCGGCAGCAGAACGGCGCCATGTTCCCGGATTTCCGAAACCATCAGGGCGCCGGCGCATACGAGGCATTCCTTGTTTGCCAGGCCGATCATCGCCCCGCGCTGGATCGCCGCGAGGGCTGGCGACAGGCCTGCCGCGCCGACGATTGCCGCCATGACGAATTCCGCCGGCATGCCCGCGGCGGCAATGACGGCCGCGTCGCCGGCGGCAACTTCAATGCCGGTTCCGGACAGGGCCTGCTTCAACGGAAGATATTGCGATTCATCGCTGACGGCGACAAAACGCGGCCGCAGGGCCCGCGCCTGTTGCGCCAGAAGATCGACATTGCGCCGCGCCGTCAGCGCCTGGACGGTGTAGAGATCCGGGTTCCGTTCGATCAGGTCGATGGTGCTGCATCCCACGGACCCGGTCGACCCCAGTATGGTGACCGATCGCGGTGCTACGTTCTGTTCCGTCAAAACCATTCCAGCGGACTCTCCCCTGCAGCTATCGTCACCAAGGCAACCGCTGGCGCCACGGCCAGAAAGCCATCGAGCCGGTCCAGGATGCCGCCATGACCCGGGATGAGATTTCCGGAATCCTTGACGCCAGCATGACGTTTTACCGCCGATTCGGCCAAATCGCCAAGCTGCGCGACTATAGCGAACGCAGCGCCGGCGACAGCAATGAAAACGGACTCCGCCCCCGTTCCGAAATAACCGATTACCCATCCGGCAAGTGCGGCGCACAACATGCCGCCCAGGAGCCCCGCCCAGGTCTTGGAAGGGCTCACCCGGGGCGCCAGTTTGGGGCCGCCGATGCCGCGCCCGGCGAAATAGGCGCCAATGTCGGTTGCCACGACCACGGCAACGATCCAGAGCAGAACCAGCGCGCCCGTATCCGGCGACAGCCGCAACCATGTGATGGCAAGCACTGCGACGCCAAGATACGCGCAGCCCGCCACCAGCAGGATTTTCTCCGCCGTTCGGCGCAAAACGGTGACCACCGCCATCACCGCCACGCCGGCCGCTATCCAACCGAGTGCCGGCAGGGCGCCATTGACGGTCAGAATAACCGGCGCCGCGCCAAGCAGGATGGTCAATATGGCGCGGATGGCCGTGCCGCTCCTGCAGAGCCGCGCATATTCCCAACCCATCGCCGCGCCCATCAAGGCAATGAAAAATACGAAATACCATGCCCCCAGCCAGACCATCGCGACCGCCAGCGGCAGGATCACCGCGGCGGACAATACGCGAAGGGTCAGGTTGGAGAGTTCAGGCCGGGCCGACGGCCGCGCCATAGCGTCGCTCGCGATTGTTGAATTCACGAATTGCCGCGCCGAAATCCGCCGCAGAAAAATCGGGCCACAGCGTGTCGAGAAAGACCAGTTCGGTATAGGCCAACTGCCATAACAGGAAATTGCTGATTCGCAGTTCGCCGCTTGTCCGGATCAGGAGATCGGGATCGGGGATCCCCGCGGTGTAAAGCCGCGCCGACAGCATGTCTTCATCGATGGAATCCGGATCCAGCGCGCCGCTGGCGGCATCCCGCGCCAGGGAGCGTGCCGCCGCCGCGATTTCCTGGCGACCACCATAGCTCAGCGCCAGGATCAGGGTCAGCCGCTTGTTTTCCACCGTACGCGCCTCGGCCCCTTCGATCAGCGCGACGAGGTCGGGTTCGAACCGCGCGCGGTCGCCGACGACCATCAACCGCACCCCTTTGCGGTGCAGTTCTGCTATTTCCGATTTGAGATAGATGCGCAGCAACCCCATGAGGTCGCCGATTTCCTGTTTGGGCCGGTTCCAGTTTTCCGCCGAAAATCCGAACAATGTCAGGTACGATACGCCGGATTCAGCAGCGGCTTCCACCGTTCGCCGAACCGCTTCGGCGCCATTCCTGTGTCCCATTGCCCGCGGCAGGCCACGCGCTTTCGCCCAGCGCCCGTTTCCATCCATGATGATGGCGACATGATCGGGTGGCGCCGCACCGCCAGACTCTTCTGCTATGGAAACCACCGCATCATACCTGCATGATTTCCTGTTCCTTGACCTGCAGCGTGTGGTCGATTTTCTTGATATGGTCGTCGGTCAGGGTCTGAACTTCTTCGCCATACAGGTGCTGGTCGTCCTGCGAGATATCGCCGTCTTTTTCCAGCTTCTTCAACCGGTCCATGCCATCGCGCCGCACGTTACGGACCGCAACCCGCGCCTGCTCCGCATACCGACTGGCCACCTTGGCCAGTTCCGCGCGGCGTTCCTCGCTCAGATCGGGAACCGGAATGCGGATTGTGCTTCCCTCGGTCTGCGGATTGAGACCAAGGCTTGATTCAAGGATCGCCCTTTCAACGGCCTTCACCAGCCCCTTGTCCCAGACCTGGATGGAAAGCAGGCGCGATTCGGGAACGCTGATCGTGCCGACCTGATTCATCGGCATCTGCGCCCCATAGGCATCAACCGTAATCGGTTCCAGCAAGGCGGTCGTTGCGCGCCCCGTCCGCAGGCCCGCGAGTTCCCGCCCAAACGCTTCCAGTGCGCCATCCATGCGGCGCGCTATATCGTCTAGATCGATGTCCGCCAAAGTTCAGCCTCCCAGACCAGAATTGAAACAGGCTGGCAATCCTGCAGTTTCACCCGTCATTCAACGGCAGTTCGGCGCCACACAGTCAGTTCGAGATTTTTGTGAAGCGGCCACCGCCCATCATAACATCAACGAACGCACCAGCATTGTGAATCGAAAATACCACAATCGGAATATCATTTTCACGGGCCAGCGATATAGCCGCCGCATCCATGACCCGCAAGTCGCGGGACAGCACGTCCAGATACGTCAGTTCGTCATACCGCGTCGCCGTTGGGTCCTTCTCGGGATCCGCGCTGTAAACGCCGTCCACCTTTGTCGCCTTGAAGATGACTTCGCTGTCCATTTCCGATGCGCGCAGCGCCGCGGCCGTATCAGTCGTGAAAAACGGATTGCCCGTGCCGGCGGCGAAAATGACCACCCGGCCCTTTTCCATATGGCGGATCGCACGGCGCCGGATATAGGGCTCGGAAACGGACTGCATCGGGATTGCGGAAAGTACCCGCGTCTGCGCCCCGACCCGTTCCAGCGCGCTCTGCATCGCCAACGCGTTGATGACCGTCGCCAGCATGCCCATATAATCGGCGCTGGCGCGCTCCATCCCTTCGGCAGCGCCGGAAACGCCGCGAAAGATGTTGCCGCCGCCGATCACCATGCAGATTTCGACGCCCAGTTCATGGACGGCTTTAACATCAGCGGCGATCTGGCTGACGATCACGGGGTCAAGACCGTATTCCCGCTCGCCCATGAGGGCCTCGCCGGAAAGCTTGAGCAACACCCGTCGATAAATCGGTTTGGCCGTATCTGACATGAGTTGCGTCCCGGCGCGCCCGCTCCGTTATCAGTTGTTAACCGGCGAGAGTTGCCGCAACCTCGTCCGCGAGGTTTTCCTCTTTCTTCTCGATCCCCTCGCCCAGAACATAGCGAACGAACGCCTTTACCTTGACCGGCGCGCCAACAGTTTTGGCCGCGTTTTCAAGGACCTTCGAAATCTTGGTCTCATTGTCGATGACAAAGACCTGTTCCAGCAGCGCGACTTCTTCGTAATATTTGCGCAGCCGTCCCTCGACCATTTTGCCGATAATTTCCTCGGGCCGGCCGCTGTCGCGCGCCTGTTCGGTCAGAAGGTTTCGTTCGCGTTCCAGATTGGCCGGATCGATATCGGCAATCGCGACGCAATGCGGCTGGGCCGCGGCGATATGCATCGCGAGCTGCTTGCCGAGCCCCTGAAGCGCTTGGGTATCGCCTGCCGATTCAAGGGCGATGAGGACGCCGATTTTCCCGATGCCATCCGCCAGCGCGCTGTGGATATAGGACACGACGGTGCCCTGGTCGACGGACAGCGCCACGCAGCGCCGCAGCGACATGTTTTCACCGATCGTCGCAATCAGCTTCGTCAATTGTTCGGAAACGGCGTGGCCGGCCCCGGGATAGGTTGCCGCGGCAAGGGCTGCCAGGTCGCCATTCGCCGAAATCGCCAGGCCGGTAACATCCGTCACGAATTTCTGGAAATCGGCATTGCGCGCTACGAAATCGGTTTCGGCGTTGATCTCGACCATCGCCCCCTTCGTGCCATCGACGGCGGTGCCGACCAGGCCTTCGGCGGCAACCCGCCCGGACTTTTTCGCCGCGGCGGACAGACCCGCCTTGCGCAACCAGTCGACGGCTTCTTCAATTTCGCCATTCGTCTCGGTCAGCGCCTTCTTGCAGTCCATCATGCCTGCGCCGGTCTTTTCCCGCAATTCCTTGACGAGCGAAGCGGTTATATTCGCCATTGTAATCCTCTATCTTATAAAATCATCATTACCGGTTGAAAATAAACATTTCTGTCACATTCCAACGACTGACAACCCCGGCCGAAATCAGGACGGAGCGGCTTCCTCGGCTTCCGGTGCGGCAGCAACAGGCGCAACGTCTTCGGCGGCATCTTCCGAAGCTTCGGGAAGCGCCTCTTCCAGATCGGCAGACTCGCCGATATCGACGCCCGCAGAGAGCATTTCCGCCTGGATACCATCGAGAACAGCGCCCGAGACGAGATCGCAATACAGCGAGATCGCCCGCATGGCATCGTCATTGCCCGGTACCGGGAAGTCGATGCCCTTGGGATCGGAGTTGCTGTCCAGGATGGCGACAACCGGAATGCCCAGCTTCTGCGCTTCGGCAACCGCAATCGATTCCTTGTTCGTATCCACGATTAAAAGGATATCCGGCAGGCCGCCCATTTCCTTGATCCCGCCCAGGGCGCGCT
>JAQCHR010000200.1 GCA_027619655.1 Pseudomonadota bacterium | reverse complement strand
CGGGCCGGGGCTGTGGCGCTCGCCGGGGCCGGGGCGAAAGTCATCCTGTCGGGCCGCCGGTTGGCGCAGCTGGAGGACGTGGCGAAGCGTATCGCCGACGCGGGCGGCACGGCGGAGATCGAGCCGCTGGATATCGTCGACAGCGATGCCGCCAATGCCGTCGCCGCGCGGATCGTGGAACGGCACGGCCGGATAGATATCCTCGTCAATTCCGCCGGGCTGAACCGGCCGCGGCGGCGCTGGCGCGATATCACCAGCGAGGACTGGCACACCATTGTCGATGTCGACCTGAACGGCGCGTTCAACGTTTCCCATGCGGCGCTGATGGAAATGCGCAAGCAGCGCGACGGGCTGATCGTGAATGTGTCGTCGATGGCGAGCCAGCGGGTCGGCGGCGTCTCCGGCATTGCCAATACCTCGGCCAAGACCGCGCTCAACGCGATGAGCGAAAGCATCAATTTCGAAAACTGCCATATGGGCATCCGCGCCTGCGCGCTGTGCCCGGGCGAGGTGGCGACGGAAATCCTCGACCTGCGCCCTCATCCGCCAAGCGCGGAGGACCGCGCGCGCATGGTGCAGGAAGACGATGTCGGCGCGACGATCCTGTTCATCGCGCAGATGCCGCCGCATGTCTGCCTGAACGAAATACACATCACGCCGACCTGGAACCGAGGCTATCTCGGCGCCGCCGACCGCAGCATCCCGCGCGACGACTGACGGGTGAATTCATCACATCGGATGTGCGGTCCGGACCCGGCTAAACCAGCTATTCCTTGGGCCGGTTGCCGCCTCAAGGCGCCCAGAGTGCCGGTTGGCGCCAGGGCGGCGGCACGGTTAGCCGGCCCCGGCCCGGCGGCGCGGCAGGGCGCAACCGGATCGATTGCCACGCCTCGCGCCATTCTGCCGGCAGCGGATATGGCGGTGCGATATCCGTCTCGGGTGCGAAGCCGAAACGTCCGTAATAGGCAGGATCGCCGAGCACGCAGACCTGCTTCACGCCGGCGGTTTCCAGCCGCAGCAGCCCGTCGCGGATGAGGGCACTGCCGACCCCTTGTCGCTGGCAGGCGGTCGCGACGGCGAGCGGCCCCAGCAAGCCGACCCTGTCGGCGCTTC
The DNA here is from genome assembly GCA_027619655.1 of Pseudomonadota bacterium. Taxonomy (GTDB): domain Bacteria; phylum Pseudomonadota; class Alphaproteobacteria; order UBA8366; genus MarineAlpha4-Bin1. The sequence goes on along the minus strand of JAQCHR010000200.1, from coordinate 5,763 downwards.
CGGCAATGCCGCAGGTCGTGAAGAGGACATGCCCCACCAGCGAGGTGTCAATGAATCCGGCAAGGGACAGAACGACCGGGGTTTCCTGCAGCAGGTCTTTCACCAGCGGCAGCAAATCCTCTTCGGGAAAGGCATCACGATAGAGCAACTCGATCGAAATAGAATCACCTTGCTGGCTTTCGCGGATGAACGTTTTTTTAAACATGTTTTCTCAGCAATTCAGGCCCGGGACGGTATCAACCGCCCTTGCGCGCAGCGGCGACAGCGGCGGCGTAGGCGGCGATACGGTCCTTCAGCCCCGGTTCGGTGGCGCTGCGCACCAGAGCGGCCATGTCATCCTTGCCGGGGTTGAAGCGTTCGGCGACCAGCCTTGCCATGCGCGCGTCCAGCGATGAGGATGCCGTTGCCACCGCCGTGACCAGCGCCGGCCAGTCCTCGTCCGGCACGGTTTCCTGAACCATTCCGACCTCCTGCGCGGTTTCCAGCGGGATCGGCGCGGTAGCCGCCAGCATCCTTCGGGCCGCTTCCGGGCCGAGGCGATGTGCCAGCCGCCGCGTGCCCAGCACGATGCCAAAGCGCACGCCGGGGAAGGAGAATTTCGTGCCGGGCGCGGCGATCCGGCGGTTGCAGGCCATGAAGAGGTCCGCCCCCGCGCCAAAGGCGAAGCGATGCGCCAGCGCCACGGTATCCTGTGGCAGCGACGCCACTTTCTGCAGCAACAGCTCGATGCGCACGAAGCGCCACAGCAGCGAGGCATCGGTTTCGTCCGCCAGCCCGGACAGGTTGAGTCCGCCACAGAAACCCTTGCCGTTGCCCCGAAATACCACCGTATCGCAGGCGTCGCCGTCGATGGAATCGAGCGCGGCGATCAGCCCCTCGACCAGGGAGTCGTCAAAGGCATTGCCGGCGCCTGGCCGGTTCAGGGTGAGTTCCAGGACGCGCCCTTCGCTGCGGGTCAAAACGGCATCATTCATGGCTGCGACATTCTCTCTCAGGGTCGGTTGTTGCGCCGTGCGGCGGCGGCGGGCACCATAGCATGCGGGAAATGGAATGTGACAGGAGGCCGGAATGGCAAAGGATGCGCAGGGACACGAGTTGACGGGCGCGAGCGCCGCCGCAGCGGCACTGTTCGACGAGGCCGTGCGCGCCTATACGCTAAATTACGGCGATACCAATGCGATCCTGGCGAAGGTCGAGGCGGAATCGCCGGATTGCGCCATGGTCGGGATCCTGCGCGGCTGGCTGCTGGCGGTGACGAACGACCCCGGCTTCGTCGCCACGGCGCGCGAGCATCTGGCGGGGCTGGACGGCGCCGGCATGAATGCCCGCGAACAGGCCCTGCTGGACGCGGCGTGCCACACGGCGGCGGGCCGCTGGCAGTCGGCAACGGCGGTGCTGGACCGGCACCTGATGGACTACCCGCATGACCTTGTCGGCCTGCAATCGGCGCTGCGCATCGACAATTTCCAGGGCCGCTTCCACCAGGCCGCCGCGCGCGGCGCGCGGGCGCTGCCCTTCTGGTCTGACAACCAGCCTGGCTACGGCATCATGCTGTCCTTCTACGGCTTCGGGCTGGAGGAAGCGGGCGACTACGCACAGGCGGAGGCGATGCTGCGCGAGGCGGCGGCGCTCGAACCCTACGGCTACTGGCCGCATCACGGCATTTCCCACGTGCTGGAAATGACCGGCCGCCCCGAAGAGGGGATCGACTGGATGGAAAGCCGGCAGACATTCTGGGACACGGCGGAGAACGCCAACCGCGTGCATATCTGGTGGCACAAGTCGCTGTATCATGTGGAACTTGGCCAGTACGACCGGGCGCTTGCGATCTATGACAACGAGGTCGCGCAATATGTCCGCCCGGTCGGCACCAGCATGTGCAACCCGACGGCGCTGCTCTGGCGGCTGGAAACGCTGAGCTGCGAGCCGGGCGACCGATGGGCGCCGGTCTTCGCCAAGTGGCAGGGCAAGGCGAACGGCCGCACCAGCCCGTTCAACGACGTCCATTACGCGATGACCGCGCTGCGCGCCGGCGAACGCACCGCCTATGACAGCCACCTGGCGGTGATGCGCGAGACAGCAGCCAACGGCACCGAACTCGCCCCCGCCTACGGCAAGCTGGCCGTGCCGGTCGCGGAGGCGATGGCGGATTTCGCCGACGGGCACTATGCCGAAGCCGCCGAACGCCTGCTGTCCGTCCGCGGCGACCTTGCGCGTTTGGGCGGGAGCATTGCCCAGCGCGACCTCGTCGACTGGACCCTGACCGTGGCGGCGTCCCGCGCCGGCCTGCCGGGCGTCGCCCGCTCGATGGCCAACGAACGCCTCGCCGCGCGGCCGGACAGCGCCGTCAACCGGCACTTCCTGGAGGAGGCGCGGGCGATAGCCGTTTAGGGCGGGACTTGCCGCCGCCGCGAAACCGGGCTCATAATGCGGCTTCGCTTCATACGTGCTGCAGCTATCGGGAGGTTGTCATGGCACCGGTTATTACACCCTGCGACGCCACTCTGGGCGCCGTTATCACAGATATCGACCTTGCTTCGCTGGACGACGCGACGTGGAAAATTGTCGAGGACGCGTTTCCGAAATACGGCGTCCTGGTCTTTCCGGGGCAGGGGCTGAGTTCCGTACGCATGGAAGCAGTCCCCTGCCGCTTCGGCGAGATCGAGGTGACGCGCCCCGGCTCCGAGGGCCAGACGGTCTATATCAGCAACGAGAAAGAGGCCGGGAAGGTCTTTTCGCCCGAGGAAACCCGCTTCAAGCAGCTGCGCGGCAACGAGGGCTGGCATCTCGACAGCACCTATATGCCGCTGGCGGCCAAGGCGGGCCTGCTGCAGGCGAATGTGATCCCGTCATCGGGCGGCGGCACGGAGTTTGCCGACACGCGCGCGGCCTATGACGCGCTGGACGAGGCCATGAAGAAACGGATCGCGGGCCTGTCCGGTTTCCATTCGCTCTATGCCAGCCAGGCCAAGATCGGCCATAAGGTCCCGACCGGCACCGGCTACGGCTTCCACACCAAGGGCGCGCCGCTGCGGCCGCTGGTCCGCACCCATCCGGTCACCGGGCGCAAGTCGCTCTGTATCGGCCGCCACATCTTCCGGATTCCCGGCATGGATGACGACGCGGCGGTGAAGCTGGTGGATGAACTGGTGGATTTCGCCTGCCGGCCGCCGCGGGTCTATTCGCATAAATGGACCGTGGGCGACCTCGTGGTCTGGGACAACCGCTTCGTCATGCACCGCGCCATGCCCTATGACTTCAACGAGACCCGCATCCTGCAGGCAAACCGCATCGCCGGCGATCCGGCCAGCGAACTCGCCCCGACCGATCGCGACCCCTATGCCAGCGATTACCGGCCGACGGGATCGAACGAGATCGAGGTCGCGGCCTGAGCGGCGGCACACGGGCCGCTGCGGCGGCAGAGGGGGGATCGATGGCTGCGACGAGATCGACCGTTCGCGCAATAACCGGCGGCGCGGCCCCGCCGGAAGGCGTGCATGTCGCCGATATCAAGCATGCCATCGGGTCGCATATCGCCGGCTACCGGTTCGACGGCGTTTCCGTGCCGGACGATTTTCGCATTGCCCTGCGCGAACTGCTGCAGCGCCGGGGGCTGGTCCTGTTCGAGCCGGGTACCGTGACGGCGGAGAATTTCACGACTTTCGCCGGGTTCCTCGGTACGTTCTTCCACTATGCGGGGCCACACACGCCGCGCGCCCCGGAAAATCCGGACGCGACGATGATCGATTCATCCCGGGACAACCGGCTGCGCAACCATATCTGGCATGCGGATGGCGGCTTCCGCGAGGACGCGCCCGCCTTCACCGCGCTGTTCGGCAAGGTGATCCCGCAGGGCAGCGGCGACACCATGTTCGCCAGCGCGGCGCATGTCTACGACATGCTCGACCCGCTGTTTGCGCAATACCTGGAATCGCTGACCGTGGTCCAGTCGCCGGATGCGACCGGCCATATCACCGAACGCTATCTCGACCCGGAAGAGGCCGCCCAGGCGCGCCTGAAGATGCCGCCCTTCGAAATGCCGCTGGTCCGGGTGCACCCGGCCTCGGGCCGCAAATGGGTGGCGGTCAACGAATCCTATGCCTGCTACATCAAGGGCGTCAGCCGCGTGCACAGCCAGAACATCCTCGGCATCCTGTTCGACATGATCAAGTCGCCGGAAGCAACCTGCCGCATCGAATGGCGGGAAGGCGCGCTGGCGGTGTGGGACAACCGCGTCGTCCAGCACCGCGCGGTGAAGGATTACGCGCCCGGCACGGCGCGGATTCTGTACCGCTGTACAATGACAGCGTGAACGCGCGGCATGTCCGCACCGCCCAATTCGTCCTTACACAAGGAGCAATTCGATGACTGACCGACCCTCTGCCTTTCGCGGCATCCGCCATGTCGCCTTCCGGGTGAAGAATCTGGAGGAATGCGAGAAATTCTATATCGATGTGATGGGGATGACGCTGCTCAACCGCGCCAATGAAAACCTGGTGTATCTCACCTGCGGCAACGACAACCTGTCGCTGGCCCGCGCCAAGGCGGACCCTGAAAACGGCGACGTCTTCGACCATTTCGGGTTCATCGTGGAGAGCCGGGAAGCGCTCGACGCCTGGTACGATTATTTCAAGTCGATCGACGTGCCGGTCATCGACCGGCCGCACGATCACGCGGATGGCGCGCGCAGCTTCCATATCAAGGATCCGGCCGGCAATGTCATCCAGCCGATCTACCATCCTGCAATCTCGGCCCAGCGCTTCGCATAAAGCGGGCGGAAAGGCGCTGCCGGCTAGGGTCGCTGCCGGACCTCTTCCCAGCGCGCCTCCGCCCGGCGATTGGCTTCGGCGAGCTGCCCTTCCGTCAACTGCCGGGCGATCCGCTTGCGGTTGTCGCCCGACCGGTAACTGCCGCGCACTTCCGCGAGGCTGAACCAGACATAGGCTTCCACGGCGTCCCGCGTCACGCCCTCGCCATCCCGGTACATCGTGCCGAGGTGGAACATCGCCCGGACGCTGCCCTGCCCGGCGGCTGCGCGGTACCATTTCACGGCCTCGGCGTAATCCCGCGGAACGATCCGGCCCGCGCGGTAACGGTCGCCCAGCGTTTCCTGAGCAATCACATCGCCCCGCGCCGCGCCCCGTTGCCATAACCGGATGGCGTCCGCCCCGTTGCGCGGCACGCCATAGCCGCTCTCATGCATCAGGCCCAGGTGGTAGAGCGCGCCGGTATGGCCCTGCTCCGCCAGCGGGCCCAGGATTTCCAGCGCCTCGCTGTAATCGGCTTCCGAAAAGGCCTGCAGGCCCTTGTGATAACCCTGACCCGTGGCCGGGCCGGCCATCAGCAGCAGCACAATGAAGGCGGGCAGGAAAATTCGCATGTCGCCGAGCCTAGCATAATCCGCGGCGGAATTGACGGTCGCGCCGGACCTGCCACACACTGCAGCCTTCCCTTTTCGGGAAGTATTCGCTGCCTTGCCTAAGTGACGTACGACGCGGCGTTCCGGGCGTCGCCGGGGGTGGATGGCCAGGCGGGTCGCGCAATATTTGACCGACGTAGATTACAAACCTTGTTATCAATGATTGGTATCAGCATCTGCGATCCGCGACGGTGATGAAGCCCTTGCCCATGGCGCCTTTGCCGACCTGAAGGATTAGGACGAACTGGACGCGTACTTTGCCGCGCTCTAGGGTCCGGACTCAATTGAGCCACCAGATCAAAGTTGCAACGATGAAGACGGCTGCCATGTAGATGTCGGCGCGT
>JAQCHR010000199.1 GCA_027619655.1 Pseudomonadota bacterium | reverse complement strand
TCAGCAGGCAGGCGTCAGATTCCTCGACCCCTGCGATGCCGGTATTGAACAGGTAGGACGCGCGCAACGCCGGGTCGAGCTTCGCACCGTCCTGGCGGCAATCCAGATTGCCGGAGCCCAGCGAGGCCATCAGCGCCTTCAGGGCGAACATCGACTCCGCGTCGCAAAGATCGCCGGCAATCGCCGCGATACGGCCGCCGTCCAATCCCTTGACCCGGGCGGTAATGGCCTCGAAGGCCTCGTTCCAGCCGGCCGGCGACAGTTTGCCATCGGCGCCGCGGATATAGGGCGTATCCAGACGCTGACGCCGCAGGCCGTCACAGGCGAAGCGGGTCTTGTCGGAAATCCATTCCTCGTTCACGTCCTCGTTCAGGCGCGGCAGCACGCGCAGCACTTCGTTGCCCCGCGTATCGATGCGGATATTGCTGCCGACCGCATCCATCACGTCGATCGATTCGGTTTTCTTCAGCTCCCAGGGCCGGGCAGCGAAGGAATAGGGCTTGGAGGTCAGCGCGCCGACCGGGCACAGGTCGATGACATTGCCCGACAGCTCCGACGACACCGCTTCGCCCAGCGTCGTGATCACCGCGTTTTCGCCGCGGTTGAGCATCCCCATATCAGTCACGCCGCCGATCTCGGTGGAGAACCGCACGCAGCGGGTGCAGTGGATGCAGCGGGTCATGATCGTGTTGATCAGCGGCCCCATATACTGTTCGCCCACGGCGCGCTTGTTTTCGTCGTAGCGGCTGCCGTCATGGCCATAGGCCATCGCCTGGTCCTGCAGGTCGCACTCGCCGCCCTGGTCGCAGATCGGGCAGTCCAGCGGATGGTTGATCAGCAGGAACTCCATCACGCCGTGGCGCGCCTTTTTGACCATCGCGGAATTGGTCGTGACTTCCATGCCCTCGCCCGCCGGCAGGGCGCAGGAGGCCTGCGGCTTCGGCGGTCCCGGCTTCACTTCCACCAGGCACATGCGGCAATTGCCGGCAATCGAAAGACGTTCGTGATAGCAGAAGCGCGGAATTTCGACACCCGCGGCCTCGCAAGCCTGCAGGACCGTCAGGCCGGCTTCAACTTCAATCTCGACGCCGTCAATTTTAAGTTTTGGCATGTCCCGCTCCTACTCCGCCGCTGCCACGGCGACGCTTTTGCGTCCGACGATACGGGCCTCGATCACGTCGCGGAAATGGCGAATCAACCCCTGAACCGGCCAGGCCGCGCCATCGCCCAGGGCGCAGATCGTATGCCCTTCGATCTGGTGCGACACCTCCAGCAACATGTCGATCTCGGCAATTTCCGCCTCGCCGCGCGCCATGCGCTCCAGCACGCGCCACATCCAGCCGGTGCCTTCCCGGCATGGCGTGCACTGCCCGCAGCTTTCGTGCTTGTAAAAATAGGCCAGCCGCGCGATCGCCTTGATCACGTCGGTCGACTTGTCCATCACGATCAGGCCTGCGGTACCGAGGCCGGTGCGATGTTCCTTCAGCGCATCGAAATCCATCAGCACGTCGTCGCAGATATTCTTGGGCAGCATCGGTGTCGAACTGCCGCCCGGAATCACCGCCAGTAAATTATCCCAGCCGCCACGGATGCCGCCAGCATGCTTTTCGATCAGTTCCCGCATGGGAATCGACATCGCCTCTTCCACATTGCAGGGATTGTTCACATGGCCTGAAATGCAGAACACCTTCGTGCCGCGATTGTTTTCACGGCCGAAACCGCTGAACCAGGTCGCGCCGCGGCGCAGGATCGTCGGCGCCACCGCGATGGTTTCGACATTGTTGACCGTCGTCGGGCAGCCATAGAGGCCGGACATCGCCGGGAATGGCGGTTTCAGGCGTGGCTGGCCCTTCTTGCCCTCCAAGCTTTCCAGCAGCGCCGTTTCCTCGCCGCAGATATAGGCCCCGGCGCCGCGATGCACATATACGTCGAATGCCCAGCCGGAGCCGCAGGCATCGGGACCAAGCAGCTTCGCCTCATAGGCTTCGTCCACTGCCCGCTGCAGCGCCGCCGCTTCGTTGTAAAACTCGCCGCGCACATAGACATAGGCGGCATGCGCGCCCATGGCGAAACCGGCGATCAGGCAGCCCTCGACCAGCTTGTGCGGGTCATGGCGCAGGATGTCCCGGTCCTTGCAGGTGCCCGGCTCGCTTTCGTCGGCATTCACGACCAGGTAATGCGGCCGGTCGCCGATTTCCTTGGGCATGAAGGACCATTTCAGGCCAGACGGGAATCCGGCGCCGCCGCGACCGCGCAGACCGGAGGACTTCATCTCCTCGACGATCCATTCCCGGCCCTTTTCGATAATGCCCTTTGTGCCGTCCCAGTCGCCGCGCGCCCGCGCACCAGCCAGCCCGGCATCGTGCAGGCCGTAGAGATTGGTGAATATGCGATCCTTGTCCTGAAGCATCGGTCAGCTTTTCACAAAGTCGAGATCGGTCAGCGTCCTCGGGCCACCCATGGGCGCCGAAGTCTGCCGCTTGATCTGAGGTCCGTGCGGTGGAACATCCCCCGCCTGCAATGCGTCGAGAATTTCCACCATCCGTCCCCCGGTTAAATCCTCATACATATCGTCGTTGATCTGGACAATCGGCGCATTGACGCAAGCGCCAAGACATTCGACTTCCCGCATGGTGAACAGGCCGTCCCCGGTCGTCTCGCCGAACGAAATCCCCAGATGCTTTTCCGTCGCCGACACCACATCCGCCGAGTCGCGCAGCCAGCAGGGCGTTGTCGTGCAGAACTGCAGCAGGTATTTGCCCACGGGTTCGGTATTGATCATCGTATAGAAGCTGGCCACTTCCGCGACCCGGATCCGCGGCATATCCAGCAGTTTCGCGACCGCGGAGATCACGGCGCCGGATGCGTAATTGTCGTTCTGCCGCTGCCCGATATCGAGCAATGCCAGTACCGCGCTCGCCTGCCGTCCAGCCGGATACTTGGCGATGACCGCCTCCACGAGCTTGCGGTTTTCCTGCGAGAATTCGAAAGTATCGCTCATCGATTGATCATCCACATCGCCTATCGGTCAACCTCGCCGAACACGATATCCATGGCGCCGAGAATGGCCACGGAATCGGCCAGCATGTGGCCCTTGCACATGAAATCCATCGCCTGGAGATGCGCAAAGCCTGGTGCGCGGATCTTGCAGCGATAGGGTTTGTTGGTATCGTCCGATACCAGATACACGCCGAATTCGCCCTTGGGCGCCTCGACAGCGGTATAGGTTTCCCCCGCCGGCACGTGGAAGCCTTCGGTGTAGAGCTTGAAGTGATGGATCAGCGCTTCCATCGAATGCTTCATGTCGGAGCGGGTCGGCGGCGCGACCTTGCCGTCTTCGCTCATGACCGGCCCTTCGGGCATTTCAGCGATGCACTGTTTCATGATCTTCAAGCTTTCGCGCATTTCGGCGACGCGCACGAGATAGCGGTCGAAACAGTCCCCGTTCTTGCCGATGGGAATGTCGAAGTCCATTTTGTCGTACACGTCATAAGGCTGCGACTTGCGCAGATCCCATGCCACGCCGGACGCCCGAAGCATCGGGCCGGAGAAACCCCATGCCATCGCATCTTCCGCCGAAACAACGCCGATATCGACGGTCCGCTGCTTGAAGATGCGGTTTTCGTTCAGCATGGTTTCCATGTCTTCCAGGAACTTCGGAAACTGTTCGGCCCATTCCAGGATATCGTCGCCCATCCCGGCCGGCATATCCTGATGCACGCCGCCGACCCGGTAATAGGCCGCGTGCAGACGCGCGCCGCAGACCCCTTCGTAGAATTCCATCAGCTTTTCGCGTTCTTCGAACGCCCAGAGCATGGGCGTCATCGCGCCGACATCGAGCGCCAGCGCCGGCGCGTTCAGAAGATGGTTCAGGATCCGCGACAGTTCCGCAAACAGGACGCGGATATACTGGCCGCGCGGCGATGCCTTGATCCCCAGCAGCTTTTCCACCGCCAGCACGAAGGCGTGCTCCTGACACATCGGCGCGACGTAATCGAGACGGTCGAAATACGGAATCGCCTGCAGATATGATTTGTATTCGATCAGCTTCTCGGTGCCGCGGTGCAGCAGCCCGATATGCGGATCGACGCGTTCGACGATTTCGCCGTCCATCTCCATGACCATGCGCAACACGCCGTGGGCCGCGGGATGCTGCGGACCGAAATTGAGGGTCAGGTTCTTGATTTCAGCTTCGGCCGCCATCAGTCCTTACTCGCTTCCGCTTTTTCATCGCCCGGCAATTGCCGCGTCATCCCCTCCCAGGGGCTGAGAAAATCAAACGACCGGAACGACTGTGTCAGTTTCACCGGTTCGTAGACCACGCGGCGCTGTTCATCGTCATAGCGCACTTCCACATATCCCGTGAGCGGAAAATCCTTGCGCAGCGGATGGCCCTCGAAACCGTAATCGGTCAGCATCCGCCGCAAATCGACATGGTCGGAGAAGAACACGCCATACATGTCCCAGCATTCGCGTTCGAACCATCCCGCTGACGGATACAGCCCGGCGACGGACGGCACCGGCGTATCCTCATCGGTGCAGACCTTCACCCGGATGCGCTGGTTGTGCTTATGGCTGAGCAGGTTGTAATTCACCTCGAACCGCTTTTCCTGTTCGGGGAAATCGACGCCGCAGACATCCATAAGACTCTTGAACAGGCAGTTCGCATCGTCGCGCAGGAACTTCATGACCCGCAGGAGATGCTCGCCCCCGGTTTCGATAAACAGTTCATCCTTCGCCAGACCGCGACGCAGCAGGACCGAGCCCAACTGAGCCGCGATATGCGCCCCCAATTCTTCGAGCGCGGCTTGATTTTCTTCGTCCATGGAAATCCCGTACTTAGCGCGCGATCGTGCCTGTCCGCCTGATTTTTTTCTGCAGCTGAAGAAATCCGTAAACCAGTGCCTCCGCGGTCGGCGGACAGCCGGGCACATAGATGTCTACAGGCACGACCCGGTCGCACCCGCGGACGACGGAATAGGAATAATGGTAGTAGCCGCCGCCATTGGCGCAGGACCCCATGGAGATCACCCAGCGGGGCTCCGCCATCTGGTCGTAAACCTTGCGAAACGCGGGCGCCATCTTGTTGGTCAGCGTACCCGCGACGATCATGACGTCGGACTGGCGCGGACTGCCGCGCGGCACGACGCCGAACCGGTCGAGATCGTACCGCGGCATATAAGCGTGGATCATTTCAACCGCGCAGCATGCAAGACCGAAGGTCATCGGCCAGAGCGACCCGGTCCGCGCCCAGTTCACCAGCTTGTCGGCATTGGCGACAATGAAGCCCTTGTCGGACAGCGTGTCCGTCACAAGCTGCATGGCCGCTGCCTGGTCTTTGGCGCTAGGCGCGTGCGTGGGGACTTCTATTCCCATTCCAGGGCCCCTTTACGCCATTCATAGATAAACCCGATGGTCAGAATTCCCAGGAAGATGATCATCGACCAGAACCCGAACAAACCGATACTTCCCAGAGATATTGCCCAGGGAAACAGGAATGCGACTTCAAGGTCGAAAATAATGAAAAGAATGGCTACAAGATAAAACCTGACATCGAAGCGGCTGCGCGCATCATCGAATGCCTCAAACCCGCACTCATAGGCAGACAACTTTTCTGAATCGGGTTTCTGATGCGCCAGAACGCCGCTTGCAACAAGCATCGCGACGGAAATCCCGACAGCAATCGCCAGGAACAACAATATTGGCAGGTATTCCCGCAATAGCCCGTCCATCACTGCCCTCCTTGAAATCCCTCAACGGCGACCCGCCGTTTCGATTGTCTCGCCGCACTGCCATGCGCCACGCCATGAGACCGTACGCAATATAAAGTTAATTTCCCGTGAAGCAAACATTCAACCAATGAATATTTCGCCGCCTGGGAAGAACGCCGCAAAAAGCCTGAACAGGCTGAATAAAAATTTGTATTTCAATGATTTGCCGGTTCCGGGGAACTGGCGGGAATGACGGGACTTGAACCCGCGACCTCCGGCGTGACAGGCCGGCGCTCTAACCAACTGAGCTACACCCCCAGGGGACTAAATTCAGGCCGCACGATGTACTGCACCCCCCGACAGGTGTCAAGCAACGCAGTGCCGGACGGGTCATATTTTGGCAACAATCGAACAGAATTAACGGCAGCAGGCCTGGTGGGCGATGACGGGCTCGAACCGCCGACATCCTCGGTGTAAACGAGGCGCTCTTCCAACTGAGCTAATCGCCCGCCGACAGGCTTGCATTTAACGACGAAAGACCGGCCCACCACTTCTGGAACGGCCGGTCTTTCGGAACGTTTTCCAGGAGCAGTGTTAGTTTACCGCATCCTTCAGGCCCTTGCCGGCCTTGAATTTCGGCTGGTTCGACGCCGGAATCTTGATCGGCTCGCCCGTCCGTGGATTGCGCCCCTGCGATGCAGCGCGTTTCGTTACGCTAAAGGTGCCGAAGCCAACGAGGCGGACCGTGTCCCCCCCCTTCAGAGCGCCCGAGACAGAATCGAAAACAGCATCGACTGCCTTGCTCGCATCGGCCTTGTTCAAGCCGGCACTATCTGCAACAGCCGCAATAAGATCATTCTTATTCACGTGATGGTCCCCCTTCAATTAGGGATTGGAAAGTTGACTGATATATCGAAGACAATGTGAGTCTTACGGAGATTCGCAAATAACGTCAACGTGAAAGTCGCAGAAAACTGCCAATTCTAACTTGTTGACAATTTCCTGCGGCTCTGTTCGCAAGCAAACATCATATTCAACAGAGACTTACAACACGGCGCGTCGTATTACCGTCTAGTGGTCTCCGCCTAACATAAGAGTCCTTTTTAGGATTCCCTTTGATGATTGTCTGTGCGAATCTAGCATATGCGCACAGGTATATCCTTCACAGTGA
>JAQCHR010000198.1 GCA_027619655.1 Pseudomonadota bacterium | reverse complement strand
GGAAAAGCCCAACCCGCTGCGCCAAGTCGTTACATTAAAAGGAAAAATCCTGTCGGTGCGCGTCGTTGACACCCCCCAGACCGTTGGCTATGGTGCGACGCGCCGGTTCACGGAGCCGACGAAAGTCGCAACCGTGGCAGCTGGCTATGCGGATGGCTACCCACGCAGCCTTGGCAATGAAGGCAGCGCTCTGCTACGCGATATGACGGTGCCCGTTATCGGGCGGATCTCGATGGATCTGATCACCCTGGATGTCAGCAATGTGCCCAATGTCACCCCCGGCGACTTCGTGGACCTGATCGGCCCCCGGCACGACATCGACGCGCTCGCCGCTGAGGCAGGAACGATCGGCTATGAAATCCTGACCCGGCTCGGCCATCGCTACCATCGCAGCTATATCGAAGGCGACGCATGAATCCGTTCCGTCCCATCGGCAAGGCGATTCTCGGCTTCTTCGAGTCGACCGGCATTCTTGCGCTCTTTACCCTGACCGCGCTGTCGCATTGTATCCGGCCGCCCTTCTATTTCCGGCTGCATGGCCGCCAGATGATCGATATCGGCTATTACTCGCTGCCGGTCGTCGGCATGACGACGCTGTTTGCCGGCATGGCGCTCGGCCTGCAGACCTATGCGGGGTTTTCCCGGTTCTCGGCGGAAGACGCCATCGCCAAGGTCGTGGCGCTGGGTATCACGCGGGAACTGGGCCCGGTATTGTCCGGGTTGATGGTTGCCGGCAGGATCGGCGCCGCCATGGCGGCCGAAATCGGCACCATGCGCGTCACCGAACAGATCGACGCGCTGGATACCCTGTCGACCAACCCGTTCAAATACCTGATCGCGCCGCGCATCGTCGCCGGGCTGACCATGCTGCCGCTGCTGGTCTTCGTGGGCGATATCATCGGCATTTTCGGCGGCTATGTGGTGTCGGTCTACAAGCTGGGATTCAACCCCGGCATCTATCTGAGCGAAACCTGGAAAGTGCTGGAGTTCAAGGACGTCTTCTCGGGGCTGGTCAAGGCCGCCGCCTTCGGCTTCATCGTCACGCTGATGGGCTGTTTCCACGGCTACAAGAGCCGCGGCGGCGCCCAGGGCGTCGGCGCCGCGACCACCAACGCCGTCGTCTCCGCCTCGATCCTGATCCTGTTTTTCAACTACGTGATTACCGAACTGTTCCTGGTGATATGAGCACGCCAAAGATCAAACTTACCAATCTCCACAAACGGTTCGGCCCCAAGGTCGTGCTGGACGGCATCGACCTTGAAGTCGCCGCCGGGGAATCGCTCGTCATCATCGGCGGTTCGGGCAGCGGCAAATCCGTCATGCTGAAATGCATCCTCGGTCTGCTGACGCCGGACGAGGGCAATATCGAAATCGACGGCGAATCCGTTGTCGGCATGCGCCGTGCCGACCGGGAACGGGTCAACCGGAAATTCGGCATGCTGTTCCAGGGCGGCGCCCTGTTCGACAGCCTGCCTGTTTGGGAAAACGTCGCCTTCGGCCTGATCCAGGGCCGCGGCAAGAACCGCCGGGAAGCCAAGGAAATCGCGCTGGACAAGCTGGCCGCGGTCGGGCTTGGCCCCGAAGTCGGCGAGCTGTCTCCGTCGGAACTGTCCGGCGGCATGCAGAAACGGGTCGGGCTGGCCCGCGCAATTGCCACCGAGCCGGATATCATCTTCTTCGACGAACCCACGACCGGGCTCGACCCCATCATGGGCGACGTCATCAACGACCTGATCGTCAAATGCGTTCGCGAACTTGGCGCGACCGCGATGACCATCACCCATGACATGGCCAGCGCCCGCAAGATATCCGACCGTATCGCGATGCTGTATAGGGGCAAGATCATCTGGGACGGCCGCACCGCCGATATCGACGAGTCGGGTGAAGCACATGTGGACCAGTTCATCCATGGCCGGGCCGAAGGCCCCATTCAGATGGAATTGCGCCGCCTATGAAGCAAACGGTTTGCCGGACGGGAATTGACTGAATGGCGCGCGGTGCCACCCGCCATGTCTGCCAGTCCTGCGGCGCGGTGCATCCGCGCTGGGCGGGACGCTGCGACGCCTGCGGCGGATGGAACACCATTGCGGAGGAAATGGCGCCCGAATCGGTGCCCACCGGCGCCAAGGGCAGCCGCAATGCCCGCAACACCAATGCCCGCAGCATCGAATTCGTCAGCCTCGACGGCAAAAACGAACCGGCGCCGCGCAAACGGTCGGGCATCAGCGAATTCGACCGGGTCGCCGGCGGCGGCCTTGTGCCGGGATCGGCCCTGCTGATCGGCGGCGATCCCGGGATCGGCAAGTCGACCCTGTTGCTGCAGGCAGTGGCTGGCCTTGCCACCGGCAACAGCGCGGTGCGCTGCGCCTATATCTCCGGCGAGGAATCCATCGACCAGGTGCGCATGCGCGCCGAACGGCTGGCGGTCACCAAGGCGCCGGTCACACTGGCGGCGGCAACCAATGTCCGCGACATCCTGGCGACATTGGACAGCGATGATGCGCCCGATATCGTCGTGATCGACTCGATCCAGACAATGTATCTCGATGCGCTGGAATCCGCGCCGGGAACGGTCAGCCAGGTCCGCGCCTCGGCGCAGGAACTGATCCGCCTGGCCAAGCGCCGCGGCATCACGGTGCTGCTGGTCGGGCATGTCACCAAGGAAGGCGTGATTGCCGGTCCCCGCGTGCTGGAGCACATGGTCGATACGGTGATGTATTTCGAGGGCGAGCGCGGCCACCAGTTCCGGATCCTGCGCGCGGTCAAGAACCGCTTCGGGCCGACCGATGAAATCGGCGTCTTCGAGATGACCGATGCCGGGCTGGCGGAGGTCGCCAACCCCTCCGCGCTGTTCCTGGCCGACCGCGACGGCGATGTTTCCGGCGCGGCCGTCTTTGCCGGGATCGAGGGAACCCGGCCGATCCTGGTTGAAATCCAGGCGCTGGTCGCCCCTTCGCCGCTCGGCACGCCCCGGCGCAATGTCGTCGGCTGGGACAGCGGGCGGCTGGCGACGATCCTGGCCGTCCTGGAGTCCCGCGCCGGGCTGCAGTTTTCCGGCAAGGACGTGTACCTGAACGTCGCCGGTGGTTTCCGGATCAGCGAACCGGCGGCGGACCTAGCCGTTGCGGCCTCGCTGACATCGGCGCTTTACGGCTTGCCGTTGCCGGGCTCCATGGCCATCTTCGGAGAGGTCGGGCTATCGGGCGAGATTCGCGCGGTTAGCCAGATGGCGGCACGGCTCAAGGAAGCCAGCAAACTTGGCTTCACCCAGGTTCTTTGCCCGCACTGGCGCGGCAAGGTGTCGTCGAACGAAATAAAATTACGGGAACTCTCGGGCGTCGGCGACCTGATCGCGCTGTTTCCCGACCAAACCACGGCAAGCCCCCGTGCGGCCATTATCTAGCGGAACAGAATGACCCTGCCCTTTGAATTCGTCGATGTCATTGTCGTAACGATCCTGATCATTTCGGCACTGATCGGCTATTTCCGTGGCCTGGTGAAGGAAATCCTGTCGCTGGCGACCTGGATCTGCGCCGTACTGGGCACCCTGTACGGATTCTCCCATGTGCAGCCCTATGTCCGGCAGGTCATCTCCATTCCGGTGGTCGCCGATATCGTCACTGGCGTCGGCCTGTTCCTGATTACCCTTGTCATCCTGACGCTGATCAATCATACGATATCCGGGCGCGTCAAAGACAGTGTCCTGGGAGCCATCGACCATGCACTCGGCTTTCTGTTCGGCATTGTCCGCGGCGCACTTCTGGTCTGTGTCGCCTATATCGCCGTGTCCTGGGTGTGGGCGGAGCGTGAATTGAACCCGTATTTTCAGGACGCCCGTACGATACCTTGGGTTAAACAGGGCGCTGTGATGCTGAATCAGGTCATTCCGAAGGAATTGCGGCACGAAACCCGGTCAACCGCCGATGGTGTCCGCGAAACGACGCAACAGGCCATCGAGGCCAAGGAACTGCTCGACACTCTGGAAAAACGCGGCATACCCCTGCCCGGCGACGGGAAAGCGCCCGCCTACAATAATAGCGAGCGTCGCGACATGCAGCGTCTGATCGACGGAAAACAGTAGAAAGCGATTGCTGAAATGCTGACCACGAACCCGTTCCAGGACGACAAGCTTCACGAGGAATGCGCCATCTTCGGCATTTTCGGCAATGACGAAGCCGCCGCGCATACCGCGCTCGGACTGCATGCGCTGCAGCACCGGGGACAGGAGGCCGCCGGGATCGTCGCCTTCGACGGGGCGCAGTTTCCGGCCCATCGCGGCATCGGGCTGGTTGGCGACATTTTTGGACGCAAGAGCGTCATTGAACGATTGAACGGATTCGCCGCCATCGGGCATACGCGTTATTCGACCAGCGGCGCGCCGATGATGCGCAATGTCCAGCCGCTTTTCGCCGACCTCGAAATCGGCGGCCTGGCCATTGCCCATAACGGCAACCTGACAAACGCCATCACCATGCGCAAACAGCTGGTGCAGCAGGGCTGCATCTTCCAGTCGACGACCGATACCGAAATCATCGTCCATCTCATGGCGACCCGCCGCGGCAGTGTGGTGGAGCGGCTGACAAGTACGCTGCAGCAGATCGAGGGCGCCTATTCGCTCGTCGTCCTGTCGCAGGACAGCCTGATCGGGGTCCGCGATCCGCACGGCGTCCGGCCGCTGGTCCTCGGCAAGATCGGCGAAAACTATATGCTGGCGTCGGAGAGCTGCGCCTTCGATATCATCGGCGCGACCTATGTGCGCGATATCGAACCCGGCGAACTGGTCGTCATCAACAAAGAGGGCATCAGCAGCCATTTTCCCTTCGTGCCGCAGCAGCAGCGGTTCTGCGTCTTCGAGTACATCTATTTTTCCCGCCCGGACAGTATCGTCGAAGGCATCTCGGTCTACGAGGCGCGCAAGCGGATCGGCATCGAACTGTCCCATGAATCGCCGGTCGAGGCCGATGTCATCGTCCCGATCCCGGATTCGGGCGTGCCCGCGGCAATCGGATTCGCCCAGGGATCCAATACGCCGTTCGAATACGGCATCATCCGCAACCATTATGTCGGGCGCACCTTCATCGAACCAAGCGACGAAATCCGCCATCTCGGCGTCAAGCTGAAGCACAGTGCGAACCGGGCCTATATCACCGGCAAGCGGGTCGTACTGGTCGATGATTCCATCGTCCGGGGCACAACGATCCGCAAGATCGTCGATATGGTCCGCCAGGCCGGCGCGAAAGAAGTGCATATCCGTATCGCCAGCCCGCCGACGACGCATTCCTGCTACTACGGCGTCGATACGCCGGAGCGTAACGCATTGCTGGCGGCGAACAGCGATGTGGACAGCATGCGCGACCTGATCGGTGCGGATTCGCTGGCCTTCATTTCCATCGCGGGCCTGTACCGGGCAATGGGGCAGCCGGAACGCAACGGGGAAGCGCCGCATTACTGCGATGCCTGCTTCACCGGCGACTACCCCATCCAGTTGACCGACCAGATGGGCGAACCGGACAAGCGGCAACTGTCCCTGCTCACGGAATTCAACTGATGCCCGGCGCGACAGCACGATGACCGCAAAGCGTCTCGAAGGGCGTATCGCCCTGATCACCGGCGCCAGCCGGGGCATCGGCGCCGCGGTGGCGAAACGTTTCGCGGCCGAAGGCGCGCATCTGATCCTGACCGCGCGGACGGTTGGCGGGCTTGAGGAAGTCGATGACGCTATCCGCGCCGCCGGCGGCGGAAGCGCGACCCTCGTCCCCGCGGATCTGCTGCAAATGGACCAGATCGACCAGATGGGCGCGGCAATACACCAGCGTTTCGGCAAACTGGACATCCTGGTCGGCAATGCCGCCACCCTGGGAATCCTGTCCCCCGTCGCCCATGTCAAACCGGATGTGTGGGAAGAAGCCTTTGCGCTGAACGTCACCGTGAATTACCGGCTTATCCGCAGTTTCGATCCGCTGCTCCGGCTGTCGGATGCCGGACGGGCCATTTTCGTGTCCTCCGGCGCCGCGCACACGGCCAAGCCCTATTGGGGACCCTATTCGGCCAGCAAGGCGGCCCTGGAATCGCTGGTCCGCACCTATGCCGGCGAAATCGCCACGACATCCGCCTGCGCCAACATCATCAGCCCCGGCGCCGTCCGCACATCGATGCGCGCCCAGGCCTTTCCGGGGGAAGACCCGCAGACACTGGCGCAACCGGATTCCATTACCGACGCCTTCGTCGAACTGGCCTCCGCCGAATGCCTGCGCAACGGTGAACGGATCAACGCGCAGTAGACGGTGGCCGTCAGGGGAACGGCTGCAGCCGCCAGGTTCCCTCGCAGTCGCTGCCCTGCCAGCGCCCGGCCGCTTCCGTCGGGGTGAATGTGCCGGCCATCACCGCCGCCGCCCGCCCCTCCCGTCGAAACAGGCCGTCCCGGATTTCGCCGGATGGTGCGACGGCCCCGCTCACGTCGACCGTTAGCGACGCAGTGCTGCCGCCGCCGGCCATTCGGCCTTGCTCGATCCTGATATCGAGCACACTGCGGGACGGACAGCCGAGGAGACCGAGCGAGGATTCGAAATAGCCGACCCAGCGGCCATCCCACCGCGTGGCCTGTTGCCCCGACGGCCCACCGGCGCAGGCGGCAAGCGAAAGCCCAATCAGCAGCAGGATGGCGCGAGCCGTCATTCCTTCGACGCGAACGGGTTATTTCCCTTGCGGAGCACCAGGCGAAGCGGCACGCCCTGCAGGCCGAAATCCTCGCGCAATCCGTTCATCAGGTATCGCATGTAGGATTCCGGCAGGGCTTCGGGCCGCGAGGTCCAGAAGGCGAATGTCGGCGGCCGCGACTTGATCTGCGTCATATAGCGCAGTTTGACCCGCCGTCCCGAAACCAGCGGCGGCG
>JAQCHR010000197.1 GCA_027619655.1 Pseudomonadota bacterium | reverse complement strand
GCCAACGTCTGAACACGAGTAGAATCAACACTGTGCCACCAGTCCACAAAATTAAACCGGACAGCAGTGCAACGGGTATGATCGTGACCGTTGCCGCTTTTCCGCTGCTGGCGGTCTTATTGCGGGCAAAGCTGGTGGGCGCGCTGGCCCGCACGGCAGGATGGCGCTACAGGATCGGCCGCGGCCTGGAAACCGGCGCCGCGCTGGCCGTCATTGCCTTCGGCACGATACTTTTCCTGCAGCGTTAGGCCACCTGTTACATCCGTTTCAGCGCTGTATAGGCGCCCTTCACGCGCAGCGTTACGGTGATGTCCTGCCTGGTCCGGTTGCGCCAGAACCAGCCGTGATTGCCGTCGAAGGCAGCCGTCAGGGATCCGGCGTCACCGGAAACGCCGCGCCCCTTCTCGTAGCTGATCGAATTGCCGTCGCCATCCCCATGCAGGTCAAAATTGGCGACCCCGCCGGCCGCCGACCAGTCAAACTCGGCAACCGCCCCTTTCTTCATCACCAGCTTGACTTCCGTTCCCTGGCCGGGGACCAGTGTGATCGATACCTCGTCCTTCCAGGCGGGTGCCGCGGCCTGCGCCGCCGCCGGCCTGATCAACAGGGCCGCGACAATGCTATCGAACAGGTTCGACTGCCTGTCCGGACCGGCGGTTTGAGGGACGGCGTCCCGCTGGCGGTCAGCTTCCGCCTCCATCTTGAGCTGTTCCTTGATTTCGCCCATTTCAGCAAGGCCGAGAGCGCGGCCGATCCCGGTCGGGTCGACTCCATACTCGGATGGCAGAATGATCGTGAGCAGAATGACCGCAGCCGATACCATGGCGATAACCGTGGAGCGGATCAGGCGGCCGGTCGAGGGAAGCTCTTCGACCCTGGGTTTTTCCGTGTTGTACATGCGATATCTCCTATTCTCAGGCCACGAAGTAGCCGGTTAATTGCAGGCCGATGAAGACGAATCCCGCTGTCATCATGGCGACATTGGCCGTGTAGGCGTGGCGGTAGAAACTTTCCGCCCGACGCCACCAGCCCATGGCGATAAGGATTGCCGCGAGCGCAAGCAACTGCCCGATTTCGACCCCGACGTTGAAAGCCAGCAGATTCGGCAGCAGACCTTCGGCGGCGATTTCGTAATCGATCAGTTTCGATGCGAGCCCAAAGCCATGGCACAGACCGAAGATCAAGGTGACGATTTTCGTGTTCGGTTGCACGCCGAACCAGCGTTGATACGCCCCCAGGTTATCCAGCGCCTTGCACACGATCGAAAACCCGATGATTGCATCGATGATGTAGCTGTTGATGCCGAAGTCAAACAACACGCCGGCGATCATGGTGAGCGAATGACCGAGCGCGAAGAGGCTGACATAGATGGCGATATCCTTCATCCGGTAGAGGAAGAAGATAACGCCAAAGAGGAACAGGATGTGGTCGTATCCCGTCACCATGTGCTTGGCGCCGAGATAGGTGAACGGGATAAGATGGATACCGTAGATTTCCTGGATATAGCCCTTGTCGCCCTCGGCAACGGCGTGCGCCGAGGCGGCCCCCGTAAAGGCCAGCAGCAGCAAGGCTGCCAAGATGATGAAGGCAGGGAAACGTTCGGGCAGGCAATACGCCCTCCAGCATTCCCTGGAAGTTGGTCGATACATGGATTGTTCCGTCATTGAAATTGTAAGGATCCCCAAGGGGGACCGGGTGGCGGAAGCGATGCGTTAAACGCGCGGCGGACGCTCGATGCGGAACGAAAGATTCTGAATGTCGGGGTCAGATACGCCGGCTGCCGGCCTGCCGCCGGCCCATATCAATGGTTGCGTCTTAAAATGGGCGACGGTCGGCGTATCATGACTGTGATCGGCCGGGTTGTGGGCATGCGCGTGGCCGGCATGCCGTGGCCCGGAGCGGGTGTCATCATGGCTGTGACCATGATTGTCATCTTCGACCGTCACCGCCGCGTAGCGCTCGACTTCGGAAATAGGGAAGCTGGACGGGTCACCAGGTGCGAGATGAGCAATCGGCGGCAGTAACAGGCAACACGCCATCACCAGAGTGAACGCCAGGCGAAATATCCTGCCAATGTGCCGCTTTATCATAGCCGGCAAATAATCCCCTGCTCCCTTACAAAGGTTTCGGGCGGCTTGTCTCGCGAAACCTCATCGTCTTCTAAATCGTCTCCGCATAGATTGGAAGTCAAAACACTGGGAAACCCTGTTCATGCAAACCGGTTATCGCGTTAGCCACGAAATGGCATTTTTGCATCTCTTGGAGGCGCACCACCGTCCCTCCCAATTCGTTATCCGCTACTCCGCCGCCGCATCCAGCCCGCCTTTCTCGACGATGAACCGGGCGATCTCCTCCACCCCCTGGTTGTCCTTCAGGTTGGCGAAGAGGAACGGGCGGTCGCCGCGCATCCTTTTCGAATCCCGCTCCATCACGCCGAGGTCCGCGCCGACCAGCGGGGCGAGGTCGGTCTTGTTGATCACCAGCAGGTCGGAGCGGGTGATGCCCGGGCCGCCCTTGCGCGGGATCTTGTCGCCGGCCGAGACGTCGATGACGTAGATCGTGATATCCGCCAGTTCCGGCGAGAAGGTGGCGGCCAGGTTGTCGCCGCCGGATTCGATGAAGATCGCCTCCAGCTTGGGGAAGCGCTCCCACATGTCGCGTACGGCGGCGAGGTTAGCCGAGGCGTCCTCGCGGATCGCGGTGTGCGGGCAGCCGCCGGTTTCCACCCCCATGATCCGGTCGGGCGACAGCGCGCCGGAGCGGGTGAGGAATTCCGCGTCCTCGCGCGTGTAGATGTCGTTGGTGATCGCGGCGATGTCGTAAGTATCGCGCAGGCGCTTGCACAGCCGGTCCAGCAGCGCGGTCTTGCCGGTGCCGACAGGACCGCCGACGCCGATGCGGAGAGGTGATTTCATGATCGGAACAGCCTCGTATACTGGGTTTCGTGTTGCATGGACGACCAGTCGACCATCGGCGCGGCGGCGCCGAAATCTTCCGGGTCGCGGGAAAGCGATGCCGCAACGGCGGCGATGATAACAGGTTCCAGCGCGGCCAGCGCGCGCTGCCCGTCGCTCTGCCCCAGCGGCACGATCCGCACCGCCGCGGAAATCAGGTTCGCCGCCATCGCATGCAGGCAGGCGGTCAGCGCCGGGCGCAGCGGCACGCGGATCGACGCCGCCGCCACCGCAACCGCCACTGCATAGGCGGGCTTGCGGTCGATTTCGGACAGGCGTTGCATGGCGCCGGTCACGGCGGGGTCAGCGGCCGTGCCCAGCACCGCTTCGAGAAAGGCCGCGCCCTGCGAAGCACTCTCCAGCGCCATTTCCTTGCTGCCGCGCATCGCGTTCGCCCGCTCGACAATCGATGCCAGGTCGCCCGCGCCGTCCGCGACCGCGCGCCAGGCGTCGCGGAACAGATCGGCATCGACCCGCCCCGCGCCATGGCGGATGATGCCCTCGACCCAGCCCTGCAGGCTGTCCCGGCCGGTCACGAGCCCGGCTTCAATGGCGTATTCGACGCCGTGCGAATAGCTGAACGCGCCAACCGGGAAGCCCGGCGACAGCCAGGTCATCAGCCGGTACAGCCCGGATTCGCCGAGCGCGGGTTCAATGGTCATGGTAATGATGGTCATGGCCGTGCGGGTGGTCGTGGTCCTGTCCGTGGTCGTGGCGATCGTCATGGCCGTGGTGGTGGCCATGCCTGCCGAGCGATTCATAGGCCCCGCGCTCCGGCATGAACGGGCCGGCCCGTTCCGTCACCGTGGCGCCGATGCCGCGCAGCATCTCGACCAGCACATGGTCGCGGCGGATGCGGATGCCGCCATCGGACAGCACCTGGATCGCGGTGTGGCGGTTGCCGAGATGCCAGGCGATGCGCGCGGTCCGCGCCGGGGTATCGCCATAGGCATCGGCGACCGGCTCATCGGCGGCGCGCACCGCGATGATGCCCCCGCCCTCGAGCCGCAGCCCGTCGCCATCGTCCAGCCGGGTCGCGTCGGCAAGGTCGAGCAGGAAAGGCTCGCCCGCGTCGTCGGTCAGCCGGATGCGGCGGCGATAGCGGTCGTCGAAATCCAGCGTGACGGTCGCCACCGCCTCACCCTGCGGCCAGTGCCCCGCCGCCAGTTTTTCGACTGCCCTTCGCATGGTCAGAACAGAAAGTAGCGCTGCGCCATGGCGAGTTCCGTCGCCGGCTCGCAGACCAGCGATTCGCCGTCCGCCCGGACCTCGTAGGTTTCCGGATCGACCTCCATCTTCGGCGTGTAATCGTTCAGCACCATGTCCTTCTTGGCGATGCCGCGGATGCCCTTTACCGGCAGGATCATCTTCTGCAGGCCCAGCATTTCCGCGGTGCCGTTCTCGACGCCGGCGGCGGAGAGAAAGGTCACCGAACTCTGCGTCAGCGCGCGGCCAAAGCTGGCGAACATCGGCCGGTAATGCACCGGCTGCGGCGTCGGGATCGAGGCGTTCGGGTCGCCCATCGCGGCGGCGGCGATGCTGCCGCATTTCAGCACCATGTCCGGCTTCACGCCGAAGAACATCGGCTTCCACAGCACCAGGTCGGCCAGCTTGCCGACCGCGATGGAGCCCACATGCTCCGCCATGCCATGGGTCAGCGCCGGGTTGATGGTGTATTTGGCGATATAGCGCCGGGCGCGCAGGTTGTCGTTGTCGCCCGTCTCGCCGTGCAGGCGCCCGCGCTGCTTCTTCATCTTGTCGGCGGTCTGCCAGGTGCGCATGATCACCTCGCCGACCCGGCCCATCGCCTGGCTGTCGGAGGCGATCATCGAAAACGCGCCGAGATCGTGCAGGATGTCTTCCGCCGCGATGGTTTCACGACGGATGCGGCTTTCCGCGAAGGACACGTCCTCGGGAATCCGCGCATCGAGATGGTGGCAGACCATCAGCATGTCGAGATGCTCGTCCACCGTATTGATGGTGAAGGGCCGCGTCGGGTTGGTGCTGGACGGCAGCACATTGGGCTCGCCGCACAGCTTGATGATGTCCGGCGCATGGCCGCCGCCCGCGCCCTCGGTATGGAAGGCGTGGATACTGCGGCCCTTGAAGGCGGCGGTGGTGTTTTCCACGAAGCCGGATTCGTTCAGCGTGTCGGTATGGATCGCGACCTGGATATCCATCTCCTCTGCGACGGACAGGCAGGTATCGATGGCGGCGGGGGTCGTGCCCCAGTCCTCATGCAGCTTCAGCCCGCAGGCGCCGGCATTGACCTGTTCGACCAGCGCTTCGGGCTGCGAGGCATTGCCCTTGCCGAAGAAGCCGATATTGACCGGCAGCCCCTCCGCTGCCTGCATCATGCGGCCCATATGCCAGGGGCCGGGGGTACAGGTGGTGGCGTTGGTGCCTTCCGCCGGGCCGGTACCGCCGCCCATCATGGTGGTGATGCCGGAATACAGCGCGTCGTCGATCAGCTGCGGGCAGATCCAGTGGATATGCGCGTCGATTCCGCCGGCGGTGACGATGCGCCCCTCCCCGGCGATGGCTTCAGTGCCGGGTCCGACGATGATGTTGACGCCCGGCTGGGTATCGGGGTTGCCCGCCTTGCCGATGGCGGCGATGCGGCCGTCGCGGATGCCGATATCGGCCTTGATGACACCCCAGTGGTCGAGGATCAGCGCGTTGGTGATGACCGTATCAACCGCGCCGCCGGCGCGGCTGACCTGCGACTGGCCCATCCCGTCGCGGATCACCTTGCCGCCGCCGAACTTCACTTCCTCGCCGTAAATCGTGCGGTCTTCCTCGACCTCGATGATGAGATCCGTATCGGCCAGCCGCACCTTGTCGCCGGTGGTCGGCCCGTACATGGCGGCATAGGCGCTGCGTTCGATTCTGTATGGCATGGTCCTACCCTTCCAGCTTGCCCTGCACGGCGCCGTTGAACCCGTAGACGATCCGGTCGCCGCCATAGGGGATCAGCGACACCTCGCGGGTCTGGCCGGGCTCGAAGCGCACCGCCGTGCCGGCCGGGATATCAAGCCGCTGGCCGCGCGCGGCGGCGCGGTCGAAATCCAGCGCGCCGTTGACTTCAAAGAAATGGTAATGCGAGCCGACCTGCACCGGCCGGTCGCCGGTATTGGCGACGGTGACGGTGACCCGGTCGGCGCCGGCGTTCAGTTCGATCTCGCCCTCGGCGGGGATGAGTTCACCCGGAATCATGGCCTCTCTCCTCGCTCAGCGGATGGGGTCGTGGACGGTGACGAGCTTGGTCCCGTCGGGGAAGGTCGCTTCCACCTGCACCTCGTGCAGCATGTCTGCGATCCCCTCCATGACCTGCTCTTTGGAGATGACCTGGGCGCCGGCCGCCATCAGATCGGCGACCGACCGGCCGTCCCGCGCGCCTTCGACCACAAAGTCGGTGATCAGGGCGATGGCCTCGGGATAGTTCAGTTTCACCCCGCGCTCCAACCGCCGGCGCGCGACCATGGCCGCCATGGCGATCAGCAGCTTGTCCTTCTCGCGTGGACTGAGTTGCATTGGACCCTCCCGCTTGTCTGCACCCGATAGGGTGCCGCCGGTTGGCCCCGGCGTCGATCCTTTTTCGCACGTGCGAAAGCACCGCTATACGGACCAGATCACCGGCATGCGTGCCGGCCGCCCAAGCCACAGGGCCCGACTGCCGCTCCAGATGTCCGCAAGGGCCGTTCGCCCCAGCGCGGGCTCCCGGGCCAGGACGCGCACCACGACCAGATCTTCCGCCAGCGCGCTGACGCCGACGCGCAAACCCTCCCCTGCCGGCTGCGCGCGGGCGACCTCCACGGCCGCAGTCGCTCCCTCGCCGACCAGCAGCAGCGTCGCCAGAGCCTGAGCGCCCCCGAGACCCGCCGCGGCGGCCATCCAACCCGCGATGTCGCTACGCAGCGCGAAATCGTCCGCCCAGACCAGCCGTCCGTCGCGGT
>JAQCHR010000196.1 GCA_027619655.1 Pseudomonadota bacterium | reverse complement strand
TTATTACCACCGCCCGGGCAGATTTATTCCATTGGACACGAAAAAATCATCTGCACGCAATTGCTGCAATGCATCATTGAATCTGTTCGCCCTCGCCGCTCCGATTGCCTAAAAAGAGCCATGCGCCATCCCGTCCGATGAAAGTGGAATCATGACCGACCAGAAAAAGACTCCGGAAACCCTGCGCAGCGCCCGCTGGTTCGCGCCAGACGATCTGCGTTCCTTTGGCCATCGTTCCCGCGAAATGCAGATGGGATATGACAAGCAGGACTGGGACGGCAAACCCGTCATCGCCATCGTGAACACCTGGTCCGACGCGCAGCCCTGCCATGCCCATTTCAAGCACCGGGTCGAGGACGTCAAGCGGGGCATCCTGCAGGCGGTCGGTTTCCCGATGGAACTGCCGGCGCTGTCGCTGTCGGAAAGCCTGGTGAAGCCGACCAGCATGCTTTACCGCAACATGCTGGCCATGGATGTGGAGGAGCTGCTGCGCTGTCATCCGATCGACGGCGCCGTGCTGATGGGCGGTTGCGACAAGACCACGCCGGGCCTGGTCATGGGTGCGGTCAGCGCCGGCATGCCGCTGATCTACCTGCCCGCCGGCCCGATGCTGCGCGGCAATTACCGCGGCGAAACGCTGGGCAGCGGTTCCGATTCCTGGAAGTACTGGGATGAACGCCGCGCCGGAAATATCGACGAGGAAGAATGGCAGGCAGTCGAAGCGGGCATTGCCCGGTCCTACGGCCACTGCATGACCATGGGCACCGCCAGCACGATGACGGGCATCGCCGAGGCCCTGGGCCTGACCCTGCCGGGCGCAAGCTCGATCCCCGCCCCTGACGCCAACCATATTCGCATGTCGACCGGCTGCGGCCGCCGCATTGTGGAAATGGTCTGGGAAGACCTCACGCCCGCCAAGATCATCAACCGCAAGTCGGTGGACAACGCGGTGACCGTGGCGATGTCCATGGGCTGTTCGACCAACGCCATCATTCATCTGCTGGCCATGGCGCGCCGGGCCGGGGTCGACCTGACGCTGGACGACCTGGACGCCGCCGGCCGCCATGTACCGGTCATTGCCAATATCCGCCCCAGCGGCAAGAAATACCTGATGGAGGATTTCTATTACGCCGGCGGATTGCGCGGCATGATGAGCCGCCTGGCGGCGAAGCTGAACCTCGACGTCATGACCGTTTCGGGAAAGACGCTGGGTGAAACGCTGGAAGGGGCCCGCATCAACAATGACGACGTGATCCGGACGATCGAGGATCCGATCTATCACGAAGGATCGCTTGCCGTGCTGCGCGGCAATCTGGCGCCGGACGGCGCGGTCATCAAACCGGCGGCCTGCGACCCGCGCTTCCTGAACCATGAAGGACCGGCGCTGGTTTTCGACAGCTATCCCGATCTGAAGGCCAAAATCGACGACGACGATCTGGATGTCACCGCTGACACGATCCTGATCCTGCGCAACGCCGGCCCCCAGGGCGGGCCGGGGATGCCGGAATGGGGCATGCTGCCGATCCCGAAGAAGCTGCTGAAGCAGGGCGTGCGGGACATGGTCCGCCTGTCCGATGCGCGGATGAGCGGCACCAGCTACGGCGCCTGTATCCTGCACTGTTCGCCGGAATCCTATATCGGCGGCCCGCTGGCGCTGGTGAAGACTGGCGACCGGATCAGGCTGGACGTGCCGAACCGGACCATCGACATGCTGGTCAGCGACGCGGAACTGGCCACCCGCAAGGCCGCCTGGCAGAAGCCGGTCCGCAAATACGAACGCGGCTATGGCTGGATGTTCTCGCAGCATATCAAGCAGGCGAATGAAGGCTGCGATTTCGACTTCCTCGAAACCGGTTTTGGCGAGCCCGTCAGCGAACCCGAAATCTTCTGATCCGGAGCAAGAATAGCATGACCGAATACAAGCTGAGCGACGCAACGCGCCGGAAACTGATGGGTGTCAGCGGCGCAACGACCTGCACTGCCCTGTACAAGCGCGGGCTCCGCAATCAGTGGATACAGGACGTCCATCCGGTCGGCCCCCACAAGCAGAACATGGTCGGGCAGGCCTATACGATGCGCTACATCCCGGCACGGGAAGACCTGAACCCGATCAGCGTTTTCCAGGACCCGTCGCATCCCCAGCGGGCGGGTGTCGAGGCGATTCCGGCCGGCTTCGTCATGGTGATCGACAGCCGAAAGGACGCTCGCGCCGCCTCCGCCGGATCGATCCTGGTGACCCGCATGATGAAACGCGGCGTTGCCGGCGTCGTCACCGATGGCGGTTTCCGTGACGCGCCGGAAATCGGCGCGCTGGACATGCCCACCTATCACAACCGCCCTTCATCGCCGACCAACCTGACCCTGCACCAGGCAATGGACCTGAACGTGCCGATCGGCTGCGGCGACGCCCCGGTATTTCCGGGCGACGTGATCGTCGGCGACGGCGAAGGTGTCGTCGTCATCCCCGCCAACATCGCCGATGAAATCGCAAACGAAGCCGTGGAAATGACGGCTTATGAGGATTTCGTCACCGAGCAGGTGCAGGGCGGCGCGACAATTGTCGGGCTGTACCCTGCGACGAAGGAGGAAAACCTGACCAAGTTCGCGGCGTGGCGCAAAGCCAACAACCGCTAAACCAGATCAGGACAGCCGCGCGGGTCGGTTGTAGTCTCTCGCCAGAAATAACGAACGCCAAATTCCTGGGAGGAAGCAATGGATCTCGGTTTGTCCGGCAAGAAAGCCATTATCGCCGGTGGTTCGCGCGGCATTGGCAAGGCCATCGCGATCGAGTATGCGCGCGAAGGCGTGGACTGCGTCATCACCTCGCGCAGTATGAAGGACCTTGAGGCAACGGCGAATGAAATCGCCCGCGAGACCAATGGCAAGGTCATCCCCCTTGCCTGCGACGTAACCGACCGCAGCGCCGTTGACGCCATGGTTGAGGCGGCGGTGGACGTGCTGGGCGGACTGAATATCCTGGTCAACAGCGCCTCGTTGCCCGGCGGATCGCCAAAGGCGGTCGGCGCCATCGACACAATCGATGACGCCGCCTTCATGGGCGACTTCGACGTCAAGTACATGGGCGCGCTGCGCTGCGCCCGGGCCGCGATCCCGCATCTGAAGAAAGCGGGCTGGGGCCGCATCATCAATATCAGCGGCGGCAATGCCCGCACGCCCGGCAACCTGAGCGGTGGCGCCCGCAATGTATCGCTGGTGCATTTCTCCCGGACGCTGGCGCTGCAGCTGGGCCGGGACGGTATCACGGTGAACTGCATTCATCCCGGCATGACCCGCACCGAACGTACCCCCGGCATGATCGCCGAGCAGGCCAAGGCGCAAGGCATCACGCCGGCGGAAATGGAGCAGAAAATCTTTGCGCCGGGCGCGCCCCAGACCAACGCCATCGGCCGCATGGTCGATGCGCAGGAAGTCGCCTATGCGGCGGTCTTCCTCGCGTCGGAACAGGCGCGGGCGCTGACCGGGGAATTGTGGAACCCCAATGGCGGCGCCGGCAACGCCGTCTGGTACTGAGCGAGACAGGGCAGCGGAATACGCCAGAATCCAATGACTTTTGCCATAAAGCCATTTGCCGCCTGCCTGGGCGCGGAAATCATCGGAATCGACCTCGCCGAGCCGCTTCCGGCAGATGATTTCGCCAGGGTGCACCGGGCACATCTTGACCACCTGATCATCGTCTTCCGGAACCAGTCGCTGACACCCGAGCAGCAGATCGCGTTTTCAAGACGGTTTGGCCCGCTTGACCGGCATCCTTCCGACCAGGCGTCGCTGGACGGGCATCCGGAAATCCTCGTTGTCTCCACCCGCAAGGAGAACGGCAAGTATATCGGCCTGCCCGATGCTGGGCCGAAATGGCATTCGGACCTGTCCTATGTGAAAACTCCGGCGCTGGGCTCCATGCTCTACGCCCTGGAAGTCCCGGACCATGGCGGGAATACGGGCTTCGCCAATATGTACGACGCCTATGAAACCCTGCCCGGTGACCTGCGGGCGGCACTGGACGGCAGGCGTGCCATCTTCCTGCCGGGCCGGGCGCAGAAGGGGGGCGCGGATTTCAAGATCGGGTTTTCCGCCGAGCAGAAGGAGCGTGTGCCGCCGGTCGCCCATCCGGTTTTCCGGACCCATCCCGAAACGCGACGCAAGTCGGTCTTCGCCAATCCGCAACACACGATCGGGATCGAAGGCATGGCGGAATCGGAAAGCGAGCCGCTGCTTCAGCGGCTGTTCGAACACTGCGCGCAGCCCCGGTTCACCTACCGGCATAAATGGCGCCCCGGCGACATGGTGTTCTGGGACAACCGTTGCGCCCTGCATATTGCGGACCTGTCGCGGATCGGCGACCCGGCCTACCGCCGCCATATGCACCGCACCACCATCATGGGCGACGTCCCCTTCTGAATTCCGGAGCAATATCCATGAACCTGATCACGACACTGGGCCTGGCCGATGCTTCGCGGATTACCGATGACGCGCTGGCGGCAGGGCGCAAGGAAGCGATGGCGCCGTTGACCGTGGTCGTGCTCGATGCCGGCGGCCGGATTCTTGTGGTAAAAAGCGAGGACGGGTCCGGAATAATGCGGTTCGATATCGCCTTCGGCAAGGCCTGGGGATCGCTGGGCATGGGCATTTCCAGCCGGTTGATCCGCGACCGGCTTTCGGCGCGGCCCGTTTTTCAGAATGCCCTGGCGGCGGCATCGGACGGGCGGCTGATCCCGGTGCCCGGCGGCGTTCTGGTGAAGGACGGCAACGGATCGGTGATCGGCGCCGTCGGCATCAGCGGCGATACGTCCGAACGGGACGAGTATTGCGCCATCCTTGCGATCCGCGCCGCCGGCTTCGACTGCGAGCCGGCCGCCCCGGACCCGGACTGGCGCACGTCGTCCCTGTCGGACAAGCCGGAATAGCCGCACATGACCCGATTGGCGACGGAAAGGAACCATCCATGCCCGCCCTTTTGTTTGAGCCCTTGCCACTGCGCGGCGTGACCCTGCAGAACAGGATCATCGTCGCGCCGATGACGCAGTTTTCCGCAAACGACGGGGTGGCGGGCGACTGGCACCTGATGCATCTGGGGCAGTTCGCGGTATCCGGTGCAGCGCTGGTGCTGCCCGAATCGACCTATGTCGCGGCGGAAGCGCGCAACACGCCCGCCTGCCTGTCACTCTATACCGATGAACAGGAAGCCGCGGTGAAGCGCATCGGCGACTTCTTCGCCGCCCATGGCTAGGCGGTGCTGGGCGTGCAACTCTGCCATGGTGGCCGCCGCGCCGGGATGCTGGAGCCCTGGAAAGGTGGCGGCCCGCGCCCGATGGATCAGGGTGGGCATACCGTTCTAGCGCCGTCTGCGATTCCCCTGGAGCCGGATTGGCCGGCGCCGCGCGCGCTGACCCGCCAGAACATTGCCGAGGTGATCCAGCAATTCGCCGACGCCGCGATCCGCGCACAACGGGCGGGCGCCAGGGTCATCGAACTGCATGGCGCGCATGGCTACTTGATCCACCAGTTCCTGTCGCCGGTCAGCAACCGGCGCGACGATGACTATGGCGGCAGCCTGGCGAACCGGATGCGGTTTCCGCTGGAAGTCTTCGAGGCCGTCCGCGCTGTCTGGCCGGACGACAACCCGATCGGGATGCGGGTTTCGGCGACTGACTGGATCGATGGCGGCTGGACGGTCGCCGAGACCATTATCCTGGCCCGGGCGCTGGATGCCGCGGGCTGCGACTATATCCACGTGTCCAGCGGCGGCATGCGCGCCGACCAGAAAATTGATACCGGGCCGGGATACCAGACCGGTTTCGCCGCGGCCGTAAAGACCGAGGTCAACATGGCTGTTGTGGCGGCGAAATCAGCGAGCCGTTGCAAGCCGAAACCATCCTGCGCACCGGGCAGGCAGACGCCGTGGCGCTGGCGCGGCCGATGCTTTTCAACCCGCACTGGCCGATGCGTGCAGCGCAGGAGCTCGGCGCGGACATCACCTATCCGCGCCAGTACGAACGTGGCCACCCGGCACGCTGGGGCGCGGCGGGGCTGACGGCGCCCGGCAACCGGGTGCAACGCTGACGCGCCGGACCCGGCGCGCGATCTGCGTATAATGGCGCCTTCAATTTGTTAGTTCAGATTCACACGCACCGACTGAAAAAGGCTACGGATTTTAAGGAACTATACCAAACATTAACCAAATGAGGGCTCATCTTGGCGTTCCGGAAATCAAACCAAAATCAAACGGAACAGCGCATTGTCGTCTTCGGTATCCTGGGTTCTGCTTTGCACTTTTCTGGTCTTGCTGATGCAGGCGGGCTTCCTGTGGCTCGAAACCGGTCTGGTCCGCGCGAAAAGCAGTGTCAATATCGCCATCAAGAACATGATGGATTTCTTTGTCAGCGCCGCGATGTTCTGGGCCGTCGGGTTCGGGCTGATGTTCGGCGCGGGGCCGGTCCCCTGACCGGATTCGATGGATTTCTGGCCAGCCTTGAAACCGCCCCGGCCTGGACGAAGGTATTTTTCTTTTTCCAGCTTGCCTTCTGCAGCACCGCCATCACGATCGTTTCTGGCGCCATCGCGGAACGGGCGACATTCTTGGGCTATCTCGCGATCGCCATCCTGGGGGCCGGCGTCATTTACCCTGTGTTCGGGCACTGGGCATGGGGCGGGCTTCTGTCCGGCACGCCGACGGGCTGGCTGGAGAAGGCCGGCTTCATCGATTTCGCCGGCTCGACCGTCGTACACAGTATCGGCGGTTGGATCGCGTTAAGCGCCGTACTGGTCATCGGGCCGCGCCTCGGTCGCTTTTCCCGCAAGCGCGACCGGTTCCGCCCCGGCGACCTGTCGCTCTCCATCGCCGGTGCGTTTTTCCTGTGGATCGGCTGGTTCGGTTTCAATGGCGGGTCGGTTCTGGCGTTTGACGAATCGGTTCCTGGC
>JAQCHR010000195.1 GCA_027619655.1 Pseudomonadota bacterium | reverse complement strand
AGTTGGAAGAGGCGGGCGTGCATATCAACTGCTTCGGATCGACCATCGCCAACTGGGGCAAGAAGGTGGACGACCCGTTCGACATTACCCTGGCGGAAATCGACCGCGCCATCCCGCGCATGCAGCGGCTGGGCACGAAACTGATCCGGATCATGAGCTATGCCCGGCGCGACGGCGACGACCAGAGGGAAGCCGAGCGCTTCCGACGGCTGGGGGAGGTTGTCCAACGCTTCACCGATGGCGGCATAACGCCGGTTCATGAAAACTGCATGAATTACGGCGGGATGAGCTGGCGGCATACGCTGAAGATGCTGGATGCGGTGCCGGGGCTGAAGCTGGTCTACGACACGGGCAATCCGGTCATCACGAAGGATTATTCGAAGGGGGGCACGGATTATCAGGACCCCTGGGAATTCTATTCGAACGTCCGGCTCCATATCGCCTATGTCCATATCAAGGACGTGGTGATGGAGGGCGACCGCGAGGAATACCGCTACCCCGGCGAGGGCGGCGGCCATATTCCCCGGGTGCTGCAGGATTTGAAGGAAACGGGCTATGACGGCGGAGTATCCATCGAGCCGCATATGGCGGCGGTGTTCCACGACCCCGATGCCGGCCGCAAGTCGGCGGATGAAAGCTATGCGATTTACCTGGAATACGGCCGCCGGGTCATGGCGCTGCTGGACCGGATGGGCTACCGCTGGTCGGCCTACGGATAGGCTGCCGGCGCCAGCGGCCTCGCGTAGTGCAACGAGCGGCGAAACGGGGTATTAACGCAGTCGTCCGACGGTGCGTGCGCCGCGCCTGACGACGAATAACGCCAAGGAAAGCCGCATTCATGTCCCAGCCCGTCTTCGAACTCGACCATGCCGGTATCGCCGTGCGCGACCTGGACGCCGCCGAGGCGGCCTACCGGCGGCTCGGCTTCAACCTGACGCCGCGCAGCATCCATTCGGGCAGCCTCGAGCCGGGCGGGCCGTTGGTGCCCTGGGGCTCCGGCAATCATTGCGCCATGTTCGCGGACGGCTACCTGGAAATCGTCGGCCTGACCGATCCGGCCCTGCACAGTTCGGTGAAGACATTCCTCGAACGCTATGAAGGCGCACATATTATTGCCATCGGCAGCGGCGATACCGATGCGACCTACCGCGCGCTCAGCAACCGGTTGGAAGGGGTCAAGGCGCCGGTCCGGCTGCAGCGCGACGCGGCGTTCGGTCCGGACGGGGCGGAAACCCGTCTCGCGGCGTTCAGCAATATCAGCATCGATTCCGGCTTTTTTCCCGAAGGCAAGCTGATCTTCATCGAGCACCTGACCCGCGACGTGATCTGGCAACCGCATCTGCTGGAGCATCCGAACGGCACGGTCGCCCTGGCGGAGGTCGGGTTCTGCGTTGCCGATGTCGCGGCGACCAGCGAAAAACTGGGCCGGCTGCTGGACCTGGAATGGAAGGAAGTCATGCCCGGCGTCGCGCGCTTCCAATTGCCGCGCGGCACGATCTACGTCATGAGCGCCGCCGCCATGGCGAAATGGACGCCGGGCGTAACCCCGCCCTGCATCCCCTATGTGGCGACGGTCGGCTTTGCCGTGCGCGATCTGGAAGCAACCCGCGGGTTGCTTCGGGACAACGGCATCGCCTTCACCGACCATCGATATCCGGCCCTGTGGATCGTTCCCGAATACACCTGCGGTCCCGTGGTATCGTTTATACAGGCCTAGATCGGATCACGGTTGGCTGGAACCGCCTGTGGCGATCCCGTCGCCGCGTCAACCTGACCCATTATAATAGAAAACCCAAGCAATAGACGGAAAACAATGAGTGATTACCTAAGCCAACATGATGTCCAGAAGATGCTGGACGCGTCCCCCTATCTCGCCTTCATGGGCATCCTGGTCGATACGATCGATCCCGGGAACGACACGCTGGTCCTGCGTCTGCCGATGCGTCCGGAGTTCGAGCGCCGGCCGGATTCGGGGCAGTATCATGGCGGCGTGATTGCCTCGCTGATCGATACGGCCGGCGACTATGCGCTGGCGATGCGGATCGGCAATGTCGTGCCGACGGTCAATTTCCGGACGGATTTCCTGCGCCCGGCAAGCCATACCGAATTGAAGGCGACGGCCCGCGTGCGGCGCATCGGCAAAACCATCGCGGTCGTCGATATTGACGTGCATGACGCCGATCACCGGCTCATCGCCATCGGCCGCGGCACCTATATTCCCCAGGCCGGCTGAACGGGCCTAACGCTTGGGTTCCGGCTCCGGTTCGGGTTCCGGCGTGGTCCGTTTGCATTCCAGCACCCAGACATCATAGACGGGATGCTCCAGCGCCGAGATCGCCGGGCTGGAGGCGAACATCCAGCCGTGGAACAGTGACACCGGCTGTTCCCCCTGCCGCGCCTCGAATATGTCCAGGAAGGCGGTCGATTCCGGCGGTTCTTCCGGTGGCGTGCGTTCGCAACTGCGCAGGGTGATGGACAGCGTGCCGAACTGAACGGCGACGCCAAGCGGCGCCTCGAAGGTCGATACGCGCGCCGTGACCTTGTCCAGCCCCTGGAGGACGGCAAGGTCGCCCGAAAACCCCCATGCCGGCGAGGCCGCAAGGCAGCCCAGAAGCAGGCCCGGCAGCGACCAGCGCATGTCAGCCGCCATCGGTAACCAGGAAAATAACCTTGCCAAGCAGTTCCTCGAGGCTGACCACGTCCTTGGTTCTGGACAATTCGCCATTGGCATCGACCATCGCCTTGCTCTTGCCGGGCTCCAGGCGAACATATTTGCCGCCCAGCATGCCGTCGCTGGAAATGGTGACCAGGGTGTCGTCGGGCAGCTTGATCCGGTCTTCGATATTCATCGTAATCACGGCCCGGTAGATGGTCTGGTCCACCGCCATGGCGGTCACCGCACCGACCTTGACGCCGCCAACCCGGACATCGCTGCCGACGGTCAGCCCGTCGATGGCGTTGAAATACGCCTTGACCGTATAGCCGAGATTGGGCCGGATATCGGCGGAACTATAGGCAAATGCAAAGAATACCGCGGCAACCAGCAGGACGACCGCGCCCAGCACTGTTTCGATGACACTGCGCTTCATTTGGTTTCGGCGCCTCCTTCTTCCCTGGCCTTGGCCCGACTCTCCTCGGCCCACAGGATGACTTTCTCCAACAGCGCCTCGACGATCACCGAATCCTGGACATAGTTGAACGTGTCGCCGGGGGCGAGCATCTCTTCCGCGCCGCCCACATCCAGCTTGATATGCTTTCCACCCAGCATCCCGTCGCTGGCGATCAGCGCTGCGGTATCCCGCGGCAGCCTAATGTCGTCGCGTATCGTGAAGGTGAGGATCGCCTGCAGTTCCGCCGCATCGAATTCCAGCCGCGTCACCTTGCCAACCGGCACGCCCGCCAGCAGGACATGCGTGCCGATCGAAACGCCGTCGACCTGGTTGTAGCGGGCCGTCAGGTTGTATCCTTCGGTCGCGTCCGTGCGGGCGTCGCCGCTGAAGAACAGGTAACCGAGAACCGGCGCAGCCAGAATAAGCAGCGCGCCAACAAGGATATGAAGCGTTTCGCGAGTCATCGTAACGGTAGTGTATCGACGATTACGGCGGAATTACGGGTTATTCCGGTTTCCATGCGTCATAATCTCCCGTCGCCTTGGCCCGATGGCCGCCGCGCAGCGTATGACCGGCCGGACGATAGGCGTCCGGCGTGCCGGTCATGTTCGGGATATGCGGTTTCTGCCATATATAGCGGGAATTGTCGGCCTCGGACGGGACCGCCTTCACCGTGTGGTGCAGCCAGGCATTCCATTGCGGCGGAACGGCGCTTGCCTCGTCGGCGCCCTTGTAGACGACCCAGCGCTTGCGGCGCCGGTTTTCCGGGGCGTTCCGTTGCTGGAAATAGCGGTTGCCGAATTGGTCGGTGCCTACGGACTCGCCCTTGAGCCAGGTTATCAGTCGGGTAATCGCCGTTGTCATCGCGGTGGGGGCTCCCATTGCTGTGCGACCGTTGCCGCGGGCGGAATATCGCATTTGCGGGGCGCGCCTGTCCAGCGAACTGCGCCCCGGGAATAAGGGTGTCACACTGTGATTTTAACCTTAAATCACAGTTCTTTCGGAAATATTACCGCAAGATGTGCGTAATAAAAGTGAAGACGCCACAAAATCTAGTTGCAATACTCAAGGCGTTGTGGCGGAATAGTGACAGTTCCCTATATGTGGTATCCGAGAATATCATTTCTTAGTGATGCTCGCGTTTGCGGGGAACAGTGGTGGGGAGGACTTCTCCGATTGTCTCGGAACAGGTCCGACGCGCGGCGTCGCAAAAACAAAATAGTGCCGGGGTCTTGATTTCATGCGTATAGAGCGTCGATTCACAGTCGAGGGACAATCCGCCTTTTCCGGAATTGATTTCCGGGAAACCGTCAGCGAAATCCGTAATCCGAACGGATCCACCGTATTCAGGCAGGATGCTATCGAAGTCCCAGCCGGCTGGAGTCAGGTCGCCTGCGATGTGCTGGCGCAGAAATATTTCCGCAAGGCCGGCGTGCCGGCGCATCTGAAACGGGTCGAGGAAGCCGATGTCCCGGCATGGCTGTGGCGCAGCGTTCCCGATGAAGCAGCTCTGGACGGTCTTCCGGCGAAGGCCCGGTTCGGCGGCGAAGTCAGCGCAAAGCAGGTATTCAACCGGCTTGCGGGCACCTGGACCTATTGGGCCTGGAAGGGCGGGTATTTCGATACCGAAAGCGACGCCAAGACGTATTATGACGAAATGCGCTACATGCTGGCGCGGCAGATGGCGGCGCCGAATTCGCCGCAATGGTTCAATACGGGGCTGCACTGGGCCTATGGGATCGACGGCCCGGCGCAGGGCCATCATTACGTCGACTACAAGACCGGCAAGCTGACCCGGTCCGAATCCGCCTATGAACATCCGCAGCCGCATGCCTGCTTCATCCAGTCCGTCGGCGACGACCTTGTCAACGAAGGCGGCATCATGGACCTCTGGGTGCGCGAGGCGCGCCTGTTCAAATACGGCTCGGGCACAGGCAGCAATTTTTCCAGCATCCGTGGCGCCGGCGAACCGCTTTCCGGCGGCGGCAAGTCCTCGGGGCTGATGAGCTTCCTGAAGATCGGCGACCGCGCTGCGGGCGCGATCAAGTCCGGCGGCACGACACGGCGCGCGGCCAAGATGGTGATTGTCGATATCGACCATCCGGATATCGAAACCTATATCGACTGGAAGATGATCGAGGAACAGAAAGTCGCCGCGCTG
The DNA here is from genome assembly GCA_027619655.1 of Pseudomonadota bacterium. GTDB lineage: Bacteria > Pseudomonadota > Alphaproteobacteria > UBA8366 > MarineAlpha4-Bin1. The sequence continues at coordinate 1,668 of JAQCHR010000195.1, read as the reverse complement.
GTGACCGGTTCCCGGGCCAACAAGAAACATCTCAGCGCGGTCATGGCCGCCTGCCAGCATGGCGAGTTGGACGACACGGCGCGCTGCGACCCGAAGCAGAACAAGGTCCTGAAATCCGCGATCATTGCCGCCCGCAAGGCGGATATCTCGGAAAACTACATCCAGCGCGTGCTGCAGTTCGCACGGCAGGGCTATGCCACGATCGAATTCGAAACCTATGATGCGGACTGGGATTCGGAAGCCTATCTGACCGTCGCCGGACAGAACGCCAACAATACGGTACGGGTCACCAACGACTTCATCGCCGCGGTCGACGAAGACCGCGAATGGGACCTCGTCAACCGCAAGGACGGCTCGGTTGCCAAGACCGTGCGGGCGCGCGACCTGTGGGATCAGATCGCCCATGCGGCGTGGTCTTCCGCCGATCCGGGCATGCAATACGACACGACGATCAACGAATGGCACACCTGCAGCGCCTCGGGCAGGATCAATGCATCCAACCCGTGTTCGGAATACATGTTCCTGGACGATACGGCCTGCAACCTGGCCTCGCTCAACCTCATGGCGTTCCAGAGCGGCACCGAGGGCGACGGGCAGAGCGCCCTGCAATTCGATACCGACGGGTTCGAGCACGCGGTCCGGCTGTGGACGCTGACGCTGGAAATCGCGGTGCTCATGGCGCAGTTCCCGTCCAAGGAAATCGCCGAGCGCTCGTATGAATACCGGACCCTTGGCCTGGGTTACGCCAATATCGGCGGGCTGATGATGGGCGCGGGGCTGGCCTATGACAGCGATGAAGGCCGCGCATTATGCGGCGCGATTTCGGCGCTGATGACCGGAGTCGCCTATGCGACATCGGCGGAAATGGCGCGCGAACTGGGCGCGTTTCCGCAGTATGAACGCAATGCGGCGCCGATGCTGCGGGTGATCCGCAATCACCGGCGGGCCGCGCGGGGCGAAACGGAAGGTTACGAGGAACTGAGCGTCGTTCCGACACCGCTAGACCCGTCCACCTGCCCGCAGGCGGACCTGCCGGTCGCCGCGGCGCGCGCCTGGGATGAAGCCCTGCTGCTGGGCGAGGAATTCGGATTCCGCAATGCCCAGACCAGCGTCATTGCACCGACCGGCACCATTGGCCTGATCATGGATTGCGACACGACCGGGATCGAACCGGATTTCGCGCTGGTCAAGTTCAAGAAACTCGCCGGTGGCGGCTATTTCAAGATCATCAACCGCACGGTGCCGGATGCGCTTCGGGCGCTGGGCTACGACGAACGGGAAATCGAGAATATCGTTTCCTATGCCGTCGGGTTCGGTACGCTCAAGGATGCCCCGGGCGTCAACCACAAGTCGCTTCGCGCCAAGGGCTTTACCACCGAGGCGCTCAAGGTAATCGAGGAATCGCTCGCCAGCGCCTTCGACATCAAGTTCGCGTTCAACAAGTGGAGCCTGGGCGAAGAATTCTGCACCGAAACCCTTGGCCTGTCGGATGAACAGCTCAACGACCTCAGCTTCGACATGCTGCAGGCGCTCGGCTATTCCCGTGACGAAATCGCCCGGGCGAATACCTATTGCTGCGGCGCGATGACGCTGGAAGGCGCACCGGGCCTGAAGGACGAACACCTGGCCGTCTTCGACTGCGCCAATCCCTGTGGCCAGATCGGGACA
>JAQCHR010000194.1 GCA_027619655.1 Pseudomonadota bacterium | reverse complement strand
GAAATAGATCTGGAAGCTGTAGGCAAGCGCGGCAAGCCAGGCCTGTGTTGCACTGAGCAGGATGCCGTCGGCATTGCTCGCGAATAGGGGGGTTGCCAGGGATGCCAGATTGTCGGCGAGCATGGTTTTCTGCGCGAGGCCGATGATGAAGACCACGAGGCCGAGCGCGAAACCGGCTGTCGAGAAGCGACCGAAGGATTCGTCGTCGTATTGCGCCTTGACCTCCTCGAACCGCACGATCGGCCCGGCGATCAGTTGCGGAAAGAAGCTGACGAAGAATGCGTATTCCCACCAGGACGCGGCCCGGGGCGATCCCCGGCTGCAATCGACCAGGTAGGAGATCTGCTGGAACGTGAAGAACGAAATGGCAAGCGGCAGGATGATATCGCCGAGCCGCAGGGTGGACAGCCCGATATCGGCAAGCGTGCCCAGGAAGAAGATCGTGTATTTGAAATAGCCGAGCAGGGCGAGATTCAGGCCGATCCCGGCCCAGAGTAGCAATTTGCGGCGTCCGGTGGTACGGGCCCGGTCGAAACCGTAATTGGCGATGAGATAGTTCGCGCTGATCGACCCGACCAGCAACGGGACATAAAGCGGATTCCAGACCCCGTAGAATACGATGGAAATGCAGGCGATCCAGATAAACAGCAGCCGGTGGGTACTAAACCTGCCCAGCCCATAGAAACCACCCAGCGCGATGGGCAGGAAGAGCAACAGGAAGGCGGTCGAGTTGAACAGCATTGTCAGGCCTGTCCCGATTGCGTGCGGCGACCTCGGAACCGGCCGGCGATGTCGAGCAGCGGTTGGGTCCACAGCGCAATGACGCTGTTGAAGGCGCGGCCTTCGTCGCCAAGCCCGAAATTCAGCGCTTCGGGCCGCGGCGTGGTCGTGTAGATGGAGCCGAAGACCCAGTCCCAGAGCGAGAAATGAACGGCATAGTTCTTGTCGAAATGGATCGGGTTGTCGCTGTGGTGAATCTGGTGTTGCGCCGGACTGGATACGACGTGTTCCAGCACGCGCCCTTAGGAAAACCAGACATGGCTGTGCCGCAAATTGCCGCTGACCACATTCGTGAACAACAGGATGACGTTCAGCCCCAGCAGCTTGGCGGTCGCCACATCGTTCCAGAAATAGGCGAAAATGCCCATGACGACACCGGACAGCGTCGTCGCGAAAAACGCGTTCATCAGCGATTCCAGCGGATGGATACGCAAGGCCGTGGCCGGGTTCAGAACCTCGGCGGAATGATGCACCTTGTGCAATTGCCACAGCAGCGGAATTTCATGGTGGAACCGGTGGCTCCAGTAATTGCCCAGATCCATCGCGAGCACGACGCAGAGGCTGAATGCGACAAGCAGCGGCAGGGTCGGGGTCGCCAATACCGGCGGGCCGGAAATGGCGGTCAGCAACAGCAGGATACCGTGCGAAACGGTGACGGAGGAAATCAGCAGCGGTGCGATCAGGACGGCTTTCAACCCGCCGTTCAGCAGAAGATAGCGATAATCCAGAAGAGACGAACGGTGCAGCCAGACGTTTCGGAACTGCAGGTATTTCAGGAAATTCCGCATCCCGGCACCTTCACCTTGCGGGCGCTGGTACAGGAAGCAGCCATAGGCGACCAGCAGCATCGTCAGCAGGAATGGCCAGGACAGCCGGATGGCGCCGTCGGCGAATTGGACGAAGGGCTTGAGGGCGCCGACCAGAAAAGCGACACAGGATTGTTCGGCAGTATCTGCCAGGCTACGGATTAGGGTGAAGGGCGCGTCTTCGGATACTGACTGCATGCTGCCGAACCCGTCCTCGATCGGTTCCGGTTAAAACCGCCTTGATTCCAGCGGTTTCCGACCCGAATGTATTCTCTACGCCCCGAAAGAAGCCTAGCGTCGGGATATTAAGTTTCCGTTAATACAGTTTTTCCCTGTTTAATCGGGAGGCGCTGAAATACGGCCACTTTCACCGTTCGCGCAGGCTTTCGTCCTTGTAGCGCAGCAGGGGTGACATCACGAATTCGATGATCTGCCGCTGGCCGGTCTGGATTTCCACCGTGACTGCCATGCCGGGGCCGAGCGGAACATCGCGGCCGTCCACACGGATCGTCGCGCTGTTCAGGGCGACGCGGGCGGCATAGACCGGGCCTTGATCCTTCTGTTCCTCGATGACGACCGCATCGCCGGAAACATGGGTCAGGGTGCCCTCGACGATGCCGTATTTGGTGAACGGAAAGGCTTCAACCTTGATCTTCACGGGCTGGCCCGCCTCGACAAAGCCCCTGTCCTTGTTCTGCACCATGGCCTCGATTTCCAGCGGCGCGTCGGCCGGGACCACGACCATCAGGACCTGCGCCGGTGTCACGACACCGCCCACCGTATGCACCGCCAGTTGCTGCACGACGCCGGCGACCGGCGCCACCAGATTGCGCAGCAATTCCCGCTGGCCCGCCTTGCGCAGCGCCAGTTCCGCGGCGACAGCCTTGTCCTGCGCCTCGACCATCTTGACCAGGGCATCCCGCTTCGCCTCCGCCTCGACCCGGTGGCGCTCCTTCAGCATGCTCTGCATGCCCGCTTCGGATTCCGCCAGCCGATGCCCCTGGATGATGACATTCTGGCGCTGTTCGATCAGGACCTGATGCACTTCCAGCCACAGCCGGCGCGGTGCGTTGCCGCCGGCGGTCAGGCTCTTCAAGGATTCATCCCGTTCCTGGACCAGCGGGATCGTTGCTTTCAGCTTGGCGATTTCGGCCTTGATGGCTTCCCGATCCGCAACGCGCCGGGCGAATTCGCCCTCGAAGGACGCGACCTGGGCCTGATAGGCGAAGATATCGCTGCGCAGCTGTTGTTCCTGCAGGGCAATCTGCGATTCGCCGGACCCTTCAGGTGCGATAAACGCCGGATCCTTGCCATCCAGCGCGCAGATAGGCGCGCAGCCGCGCCAGCTCGATCAGCGCGGCCAGGCGCTCGCGCTGCATCTGCTCCTTGTCGACCTCGCTCTCCGTCGGGTCGAGCTCGATCAGCATTTCGCCCTGCTTCACCGCCTGTCCGTCCCGGACATGGATGGCCCTGACGACGCCGATCTCCAGCGGCTGGATCGTCTGGACGCCGCCGGTCGGCACTATCCGCCCCTGCGCGATCGCGCCGACATCGACCTTGCCGAAAATCGCCCAGATGACGGCGATAGTGAAAAACGCCGCCATGGTCAGCGCAACGGCCCGCGCCGCCGGGGAGGCCGGGCTTTCCATGATTTCGATCGCCGCCGGCAGGAAGGCCAGTTCGTCCTTCGTCCGCTGGCGCGGCGTTGCGGCGCGGGATTCCGGGATTTGCGCCTGCTGCGGCGCCAGCACGGGCGCGTCCGGCTTATTCGGCGGCATCGGGCGTGCCTCCATCCTGCAGCCGGTACAGCCGCGCGTAACGGCCACCGGTCTTCAGCAATTCGTCATGGGTGCCGGATTCGACGATCTGCCCTTCCTCGACGGTGACGATGCGGTTGGCGCGCCGCACCGTGGACAGGCGGTGGGCGATGATCAGGACGGTCCGGCCCTGGCTGATCTGGGCCATGTTCTTCTGGATCGCGTATTCGGATTCATAGTCGAGGGCGCTGGTCGGCTCGTCGAAGATCAGGATGCGCGGGTTGATCGACAGCGCGCGGGCGATGGCGATCCGCTGCCGCTGCCCGCCGGACAGCGAGGCGCCGCGCTCGCCGATCATGGTGTCGTACCCTTCCGGCAGTTGCAGGATGAATTCATGGGCGCCGGCAAGCTGCGCCGCCTGCACGACCCGCTCCATCGGCATGCCCGGATCGGCGAGCGCGATATTGTCGCGGACCGTGCGATTGAACAGCACATTTTCCTGCAGTACCACACCGACCTGGCGGCGCAGCCAGGCGGTATCGACCATCGCCAGGTCGACGCCGTCGATCAGCACCCGGCCACTTTCCGGCACGAACATGCGCTGCGCCAGCTTGGCCAGGGTGCTCTTGCCGGAACCGGAGGGGCCGACGATGCCGACGACTTCGCCCGGCTGGATTTCCAGGTCGATCCGGCGCAGCACTTCCGGTCCGTCCGGGTTGTAGCGGAAGGTCACGCCGTCGAAGCGGATCTGGCCGCAGATCGGGGGCAGGGTGCCGCGGTTCGGATTGTAGGAAGGCTCGGTCGGCACGTTCAGGATATCGCCCAGCCGCGCCACGGATATCCGCGCCTGCTGGAAATCCTGCCACAGGGAGGCGATGCGCAGCACCGGGCCGCTGACCCGCGCCGCCAGCATGTTGAAGGCGACAAGCTGCCCGACCGTCAGGTCGCCGCTGATGGCCGCCTTGGCGCCGATATACAGCGTGATGCCGATGGTCAGCTTGTTGATGAACTGGGCTGCCTGGCCGGCGATATTGTTCAGGTTGTTGGACCGGAAGGAGGACCGGACATAGCCCGCGAGCTGCTCTTCCCAGCGGCGCTGCATTTCCGGCTCGACCGCCATGGCTTTCAGGGTTTCAACACCGTTCACCGATTCCACGAGGAAGGCCTGGTTTTCCGCGCCGCGCTGGAATTTTTCCTCCAGCCGGGCGCGGAGGATCGGGGTCACGACCACGGCGAGGACGATGTAGAACGGGATGGAGGCCATGACGATCAGGGTCAGGGTCACGCTGAACTGCCACATCACGATCAGGAAGACGAAGGTGAAGAACAGGTCGATGACCAGGGTCAGCGCGGAGCCGGTGATGAAGTTTCGGATGGTTTCCAGCTCGCGCACCCGGGCCACCGAATCGCCGGTGCGCCGCGCCTGGAAATAGGCCATGGGCAGGTCGATCAGGTGCCGGAACAGCCGCGCCCCCAGTTCCACATCGACCCGGCTGGTGGTGTGGGAAAAGATGAAGGTGCGCAGCGCGCCCAGCACCACCTCGAAGATCGAAATCACGATCAGGCCGAAGACCAGCACATCCAGCGTCGTCAGCCCGTGATGCACCAGTACCTTGTCGATCACGACCTGGAAGAACAGCGGCGTGATCAGCGCGAAGAGCTGCAGGAAAAACGACGCGATCAGGACTTCGCCGAATATCCGCCGGTAGCGCGACAGGACGGGGATGAACCAGCTGATATCGAATTTGCCGCCCTTGCCCAGCACCGAATGTCGTCGCGTCACCAGGACGAGCCGGCCGGACCAGCGCGCCTCGAATTCCGCCTGCGTGAGGGTTTCGGGCCGGCCGACCCCCGGGTCCTGGACCAGGGCCTTGTCGCCCTCGACCGCGGCCAGAATGAAAAAGCCGCCATCCGCCCCCTCGGCGATGGCGGACAGTTGGATTTTGCCGAACCGGTCCCAGCCGGATTTGATGCTGCGGGCCCGCAGGCCCAGCCGCCGCGCGGCACGCACCAGGGTATCCGCGCCCAGCGTTTTTCCCGACTCGGCGAATTCGTGCCGCAACTGCGCCGCGTCACCCGGCATGCCGAAGAAGCGCAGCAACAGCACAAGGCACGCCGCGCCGGTATCCGGTGCTATGGCCTCTTCTCCGAGCACGGCAACTCCCTGTTGGCTGGTCCTGAACGATAACGCGCTTCGACGGGTTTTACCCGCGCAGGTAGGCATTGTTAGGACATGCCCCATCCGACAGCAAGAAGTTGCTCACCGGCGGGAGCGTGCACCCCGCGGCAACCGTTCGACCGCCCCGCCGCAAAACTGTCTAAACGGCATCAGGCGTTGTACATTGCTGCCGGTTAACGAATGACGACAAGGCTGCCGTAACCGGGAAGGCAGTTGCAGACGGGGGCGCTTTGATGAACGGCAGGACCTATAGAATTGGCATCGTCGGGACGGGGATGATTGCGTCATTTCAGGCAAAGGCGATCCAGGCGATGGACGGGGTGGAACTGGTGGCATTTCACGGCCGCAATGACGCGCGCGGCCGGGAACTGGCGGCGGAATTCGGCTGCGCCAGCTATACCGGCTATGATGAATTCCTGGCGCAGGTGGATATCGTTTCCATCTGCACCGCAAGCGGCGCACATCTGGAGCCCGCGGTCGCGGCGGCGCGCGCCGGCAGGCATGTCATCTGCGAAAAGCCGCTGGAAGTGACGACGGCGCGGGTCGACGAAATGATCGCCGCCTGCGCCAAAAACGGCGTGATGCTGGCAGGCATCTTTCCGCGCCGCTACAACCCGGCGACCCGGTTGCTGAAGGATGCCGCGGACCGCGGGCGGTTTGGCCGGATCGTCTTCGCCGATGCCTATGTCAAATGGTGGCGGTCGCAGGAATATTACGACAGCGGCGCGTGGCGCGGCACCTGGGCGCTCGATGGCGGCGGCGCCATGATGAACCAGGCGATTCACACCATCGACCTGCTGCTTCATGTCATGGGCGATCCGAAGACGGTGCGCGCCGAAACCAGAATGATGGCGCATAGCGGCATCGAGGTCGAAGACGCCGGCATGGCGATGATCGAGTTCGAATCCGGCGCCATGGGCGTGATCCAGGCCTCGACCGCCTGCTGGTCCGAGCAAGGCCATCCGGCGGAAATCCAGATCTGCGGCACCACAGGGTCGGTCTTCATAACCGACGACCGTTTCCGGGTCTGGGATTTCCGCGACAAACTGCCGGAGGACGACCAAATTCGCGCGGAACACGGCGTTCATGCTGCTGCCGGCGGCGCGGGGGCGGCGGTTCCCGCCGCCATCGCTTTCCGGTGGCATCAGCGGAATCTCGAGGATGCGGTGGCGGCTTTGCGCGCGGGGCGCAAGCCGCTGGTCGATGGTGCGGAGGGGCGCCGGGCGATTGCCCTGATCCGCGCTATGTATGAATCGAACGCCCGGGGCGGCGAGAAAGTGGAGGTACGGTAAATGTATCTGACCGGATTTGCGGATGAAGCGGCGCAGGACCTGGCGGGCCAGATCCGGGCGACCCGGGCGCTGGGCTGGAACGCGATCGAATCGCGCGGCATCGACGGCACCAATATCCATGACCTTCCC
>JAQCHR010000193.1 GCA_027619655.1 Pseudomonadota bacterium | reverse complement strand
AAAATCAGCAAGGCTGTTCCAAATCATTCGACGACGGACAAAAACCAATCCAGAAAAAAACCATTATTATATTGATAATGTTAAATAATAACCCTTAGCTATGGCAAAAAATATCCTGATCCTCAAGGAGGAGAGAAGGAAGTTTGGCGCGCCGTGATAAAGCAAATCTCCTTCTCCTCCGGGGAGGCTGAATCCTCCAAAAAGAGGATTCAGGGTCGGGATGAGGAGGGACAGCGGGGCGTTTTGAATGTCGGAAATGCCAATAAAAGCCAACAAAAGACAATCGAATGACGGTTTTCCCGAACGCTGAATTGTTGACCGGGTCCGGGGCGGGCGGTAGCGTTCGGGACAGCCGGAGACGCCAGAGACGGAGAAGATGATGGATTCGACGGAGACCATAGCGCCGCGCATGCTGCGCGAGATCGTCAGCAGCCCGATTGCCTGGACCAATGACGCGCTGGCGCCGGATGCGGGGGTCGTGAAGGTGTCCGACGCCTGCCGCGCCGAGTTGCTGGCGACGGCCGAACTGCTGGAAGCCAACCCGCTGCCGCTGCTGTCGCTGCGGCCGGGCGATTTCGAGATGCCGGCCTGCCGCGCGATGATGGCCGGGGTGCGCGATACGCTGCGCTCGGATATCGGCTTCGTCATCATCGACCGGCTGCCTATCGAGGCGATGTCGCGGGAGACGGCGACCAAGCTGTACTGGCTGCTTGGCAACATGGTCGACCAGGCGGTGGCCCAGAAATGGGACGGGCTGATGGCCTATGGCGTGCAGGACACGGGCCAGAAGAACACGCCCGGCAACGGCGTGCGCTCCTCGGTCACCAATTCGGGGCAGGACTACCACACCGACAACGCCTTCAACACGCCGCCGGATTACGTCGCGCTGTTCTGCCTGCAGACCGCGATGCAGGGCGGGATCAGCGGTATCGTCAGCTTCCAGACCGCGCATAACCGGCTGCTGGAGCGGTCGCCGGAGCTGCTGGAACGGCTGTACCGGCCCTATTGCATGGACCGGCAGGCGGAATACGGGCCGGACGATCCGAACAGGTTCAGCCGCGTGCCGGTGTTCAGCTATGACGGCGAGCGCCTGTTCACCCGGTTTTCCGACTGGCTGATCAAGGCGGGGCAGATCGTCGCCGGGGAGGAACTGGACGATCTCGGCCGTGCGGCGCTGGATGCGCTGATCGGAGTCATCAACGAACCGGGCATGGGCCGCGAGTTCGAATTCCAGCCGGGCCAGATCCAGATCCTCGACAACCGCCGCATCGGCCACCGGCGCACGGCCTTCGAGGACTGGCCGGAACCGGAACGGCGCCGCCACCTCGTGCGGCTGTGGTTCCGCCGCGAGGGGCGGCCCTTCTATCACGGCTGACCGGCACTGACCTGACATGTGCGGTCGCTACAGCCTGACCACGCCGCTGGAAGGCGTGCAGCAGCTTTTCGGGATCGATGCGATGCCGAACCTGGCGGCGCGCTACAATATCGCGCCGACCCAGCCGGTTGTCGTCATCCGCCGGAGCGAGGCGGGCGGGCGCGAACTGACCCATATGCGCTGGGGGCTGGTGCCGTCCTGGGCGAAGGAAGTCAATTCGGGGCCGCTGCTGATCAACGCGCGGGCCGATACGGTCGCGGACGAGCCGTCCTTCCGCAACGCTTTCCGCCGCCGGCGCTGCCTGATCCCGGCGGACGGGTTCTACGAATGGCAGCCGCGGCCTTCGGGCCCCAAGCAGCCGATGCGGATCGCCCTGCCGGGCAACGCGCCCTTCGCCTTCGCCGGGATATGGGAGCACTGGCAGGCGGCGGAGGGCAGCGAGCTGGAATCCTGCGCCATCGTGACGACCGATGCCAATGCGCAGCTCTATGACATCCACAGCCGCATGCCGGTTATCCTCAAGCCGGAAAACTATGACATCTGGCTGAATGCGGAACCGGATTTGGCGGCGACGCTGACCCATCCCTATGACGGGGCGATGGTGGCCTATCCGGTATCGCGGGATGTGAACAGCGTGCGCAATGACGGGCCGGCACTCTGGGCCGAGGCGGGCGAGGCCGCTCCCCGGGCGCCGGCGAAGGGGGAACAGCTCGACCTGCTGTAGGTGGCGTCTGTCAGTGGGAGAGGATCTGGCTGAGGAACAGCTTGGTCCGGTCGGATTGCGGGTTGTTGAAGAATTCCTCGGGCTCGTTCTGTTCGATGATTTCGCCGCCATCCATCAGGATGACGCGGTTGGCGACCCGGCGGGCGAAGCCCATTTCATGGGTCACGCAGATCATCGTCATGCCGGATTCGGCCAGTTCGACCATGACGTCCAGCACCTCGGAGATCATTTCCGGGTCGAGCGCCGAGGTCGGTTCGTCGAACAGCATGATCTTCGGGTTCATGCAGAGCGACCGGGCGATGGCGACCCGTTGCTGCTGGCCGCCGGAAAGCTGGCCCGGGTATTTCAGCGCCTGTTCGGGGATCTTGACCCGCTCCAGGTATTTCATGGCTTCGCCCTCGGCTTCGGCCCTGGGCGTCTTCAGCACCCAGATCGGCGCCAGGGTCAGGTTTTCCAGCACGGTGAGATGGGGGAACAGGTTGAAGTGCTGGAAGACCATGCCGACATTGCGGCGCACCGCGTCGATGCCCTTCAGGTCGCTGGTCAGTTCGGTGCCGTTGATGATGATCTGGCCCCGCTGGTGCTCCTCCAGCCGGTTCATGCAGCGGATCAGCGTCGATTTGCCCGAACCGGACGGGCCGCAGATGACGATGCGCTCGCCGTTATAGACGGTCAGGTTGATATCCTTCAGCACGTGGAAATCGCCATACCACTTGTGCATGCCGATCACCTGGATTGCCACGTCGTCGCTGCCGGCCACGGATGGGCTTTCCGGAATGTCTTCGTTCACGGACATGGGGTGCGCTCCTGGTTATTGGTGGCCGGTATCGAACCTGCGCTCCAGGCGCAGGCTGTAGCGGGACATGCCGAAGCAGAACAGAAAGTAGACCGAGGCGGCGAATACATACCCTTCGGTGGAGGTGCCGAGCCAGTTCCGGTGCGTCGTGGCGGACTGGATGATGCTGAGGAAATCCAGCAGGCCGATCACCAGCACCAGCGTCGTATCCTTGAACAACCCGATGAAGGTATTGACGATCCCGGGAATGACGATCTTGAGCGCCTGGGGCAGGATGACGAGGCCCATCATCTTCCAGTAGCTGAGGCCCATCGCCTGGGCGGCCTCGTACTGGCCCTTGGGAATGGCCTGCAGCCCGCCGCGCACCACTTCCGCCATATAGGCCGCTGCGAACAGGGACATCACGATCAGGGTACGCAGCACCTTGTCGAAATTGGTGCCGGGCGGCATGAACAGCGGCAGCATCACCGACCCCATGAACAGGACCGTGATCAGCGGGACGCCGCGCCACAGTTCGATGAAACCGATACAGATCATGCGTACGATGGGCATGTCCGACCGGCGCCCCAGCGCGAAGACGATGCCGAGCGGCAGGGAGACAACGATGGTCACCGTGGCCAGCACCATGGTCAGCATCAGCCCGCCCCACTGTGCCGTATCGACGACCTCGAGGCCGAGCCCGCCGCGGAACAGCAGGAAGGCGATGGGGGGGTAAAGGAGGAAGACGAAACCGGCGAGGTATTTCTTGCCCGGCACGCCTTCGATCAGCAGCGGGATCGCGGTGCAGAACAGCAGCAGGAAGCCGAGATCGATCCGCCAGCGCTGGTCAACGGGATAGAAGCCGTAGATGAACTGGTCGAACCGCACCCGGATCATCGCCCAGCATGCGCCGCCGCTGGTGCAGTCCTTGTAGGTCTCGCCGCTGAAATCGGCCGACAGGATCGCCCAGTTCACGAAGGGCGGAATGATCGTATAGAGGAAATAGACCGCGAGCAGCGTCAGCAGCGTGTTGAGCCAGGACGAGAAAAGGTTCTGCCGCAGCCAGGCGATGATTCCGATCTGGCTGGATGGCGGTGGCAGGTCCGGATGAGATGTGGTTCGGACGAATGCAATATCCGCCATGCCTAGCGCTCCACCAGCGCGATGCGCCTGTTATACCAGTTCATGAACATCGAGATGAGCAGGCTGACCGTCAGGTAGAAACCCATGGTGATGGCGATGATCTCGATCGCCTGGCCGGCCTGGTTCAGTGACGTGCCGGCGAAGACCGCGACGATTTCGGCGCCGCCGATGGCGACCGCCAGCGAGGAGTTCTTGGTCAGGTTCAGGTACTGGCTGGTCAGCGGCGGGATGATGACCCGCAGCGCCTGGGGGATGATGACCAGTCGCAAGGTCGGGCCGGGGCGCAGGCCCAGCGCATGGGCGGCTTCCGACTGTCCGTGGCTGATCGCCTGGATACCGGAGCGGACGATCTCGGCGATGAAGGCGCCGGTGTAGAGGCTCAGCCCCAATACGAGCGCGGCGAATTCGGGCAGGATGACCATGCCGCCGCGTAACCCGAAGCGGTTCTGCTGCGGGTGTTCGAATTCGATCGGGAAGCCGGCAAAGGATGCGGCGGCCAGCGGCAGTGCGATCAGCAGTCCGGCCGACATCAGAAAGACCGGGAACTGTTGCCCCGTTTCGTCCTGGCGGCGGCGGGCCCAGCGTTTCACCACGACGATGATGGCGACGGCCAGGGCGATGGCAGCGGGGATGGTCCAGAAGCCCGGCTGCGGCACGGGCAGGGGGCCGAACAAACCCTCGATATTGAGAAAAAACGTGTCGAACAGGGAAATACTGTCCCGCTTGCTCGGCAGGGTTCCCAGCACCGCGACATACCAGAACAGCAACTGGAGCAGGAGCGGGATATTGCGGAGCGTTTCCACATAACAATAGGCCAGCCGGGAGACCAGCCAGTTCGGCGACAGCCTGAGAATGCCGATGATGAAGCCGATGATTGTGGCCAGGAATATTCCGGTCATTGCCACCAGAAGCGTATTGAGAATGCCGACGATCAGCACCGTGCCATGCGTCGCTGTCGCCGCATCGTATTTCAGGAAGGGCGACATGCCGACGTCGAAACCGGCCGGCGCGCTTAGAAAGGAGAAGCCGGATGCGATACCGCGCCGCTCCAGGTTTTCGGCGGTATTGTGAATGAAATAGGCGGCAATCAACGCGATGATGACGACCACGATGGCCTGATACAGGATCGCGCGTGTTTTTGGATCGTTCCAGATACTGGGGCGCGGCGCAGCCCCTCCGGTTTCGCTGCCGATTGCCATTTCTGCTCCTGTTCCGGGGCGTCCGCGCGATGGCTTTACTGAGCGCCACCGTCACGCCGCCGTGTCAAAACGGGATCAGCCGGCGCGAGGGCCGGCTGATCGTGTTCTGGTTTTACCGGAACGGCGGGGCGTACATGAGTCCGCCCGCGGTCCAGAGCGCGTTGATGCCACGCTCCAGCTTCAGTGGTGTGTCGATGCCGACATGGCGTTCATAGATTTCGCTGTAATTGCCGACCTGCTTGATGATGTTGTAGGCCCAGTCGTTGGAAACGCCCAACTGCGTGCCCAGTTCGCCCTCGACACCCAGGAACCGGAGAATTTCGGGATTGGTCGAGGTTTTCATGCTGTCGACATTGGCGGAGGTCAGGCCCAGTTCTTCCCCGACAATGAGCGCGTAGAGCGACCAGCGGGCAACGTCGCCCCATTCGGACTGGCCGTGCCGGATCACTGGCCCGAGCGGCTCCTTGGAAATGACTTCGGGCAGGACCAGATGTTCATCCGGCGCCTTCAGTAGCGAGCGCTGCGCCGCCAGACCGGACCGGTCCGTGGTGTAAACGTCGCATCGACCGGCATCATAGGCGGTTCGGATTTCATCCGCCTTTTCAAAGACTACCGAGGTAAATTTCATATTATGGGTACGGAAATAATCCGCAAGGTTCAGTTCGGTCGTGGTGCCGGTCTGGATGCAGACCGATGCGCCGTCCAGTTCCTTGGCGCTCTTGATACCCATATTCTTGCGGATCATGAAGCCCTGGCCGTCATAGTAATTCACCCCGATGAATTCGAGGCCGAGATTGACGTCGCGCGTGAATGTCCAGGTGGTGTTCCGTGAGAGCACGTCTACTTCGCCGGACTGCACCGCGGTAAATCGTTCCTTCGATGTCAGCGGTGTGTATTTGACCTTGTCGGGATCGCCAAAAACCGCGGCAGAGATCGCGCGGCAGAAATCGACATCGAAACCTTCCCATTTGCCCTGGTCATTCGGCGCGGAAAATCCGGTAAGGCCGGTATTGACCCCACACTGGATGAAGCCCTTTGCCTTGACATCGTCAAGAAGGCCCGCCTGAGCAGTTCCAACAAATGCCATGGTGGCTGTTGCGGCAGCTATAAATACTGATCTCACTTTAATCTCCCTGTTCTGCGGTTTCGTCGCAAAGTTCCCCCCCCTTTGCGTAAATCCAATTAGAACAGCAATTGGGAATAATGCCAATCACTGAACAGTGAAGGTTGGTTGCTGCAATGCAGCAACCAACCTTTGCGCATTCAGCGTAATCTGTCAAATCAGGTAATGCTGGTCGGCCAGGTCCGCATCAGATGTTCACCGACGCCGTTGGTCCGGCGCATGGTATGGATGTCGAGCATGTTGATGATGTGCTGCCGCGTTTCCTGGGGGGCAATGACATCCTGCGCTTCATACATCGCGGCCAGTTCCCAGGGGGCGGCGTCACGGGCCAGTTGTTCCACCCGCCTTGCATATTCTTCGGGATCGTCCTCTTTCTTGATGCCGAAAACCACGTTTACCGCCGTGTTCGGGTCCATGAAACCGACATCGGCGGTCGGCCACAGGGCGAACTCGTCGGAGTTCTTGTTGCCGCCCATGTTGATATAGGCCTGCCCGTAACTCTTGCGCAGGACGATGGTGATCTTGGGCACGGTGCAGAGCGACTGGGCGTTCATCCAGTTGATGATCTTGCCGGGCGCGGCCTTTCGTTCGCCATCGACCCCGATCAGGAA
>JAQCHR010000192.1 GCA_027619655.1 Pseudomonadota bacterium | reverse complement strand
CCGGCCGGTTAAATCATATCGATTCAATGTCTCTGTCCCCCCTGTGACGGGTATTGCCCTCGACAGCCCCGCCGTCATCGAATATCCCATTCAACGGCAATTCGGCAAATGGATGGGGAGACATCTGACATGAACGAAACATCGGCAAGCCGCGAACTGGATGGTTTCGCCGCGGTCATTACCGGCAGCGCCAAGAATCTGGGCCGCGGCATGGCGCTGACTTTGGCCCGCGCCGGCGCATCCATCGTCGTCAACGCACGCAGTTCCACCGCGGCGGCGCAATCGGTCGCCGACGAAATCGCCGCGGCAGGCGGCAGGGCCATCGTCCATATGGCCGATGTTTCCCGGCCCGAAGGCGCCCTGGGCCTCATCGACGCTGCGCTGGACGCCTTCGGCCGTCTCGACATCCTTATCAACAATGTCGGCACCCGCATCGCCAAGCCGGTCACCGAAGTCACCTTCGAGGAATGGCGCGCCGTCCACGCCGGCACGCTCGACGCCGCCTTCCTGTGCACAAAGGCGGCAATACCGCATCTCGCCGATCATGGCCGCGGGGTCATCATCAATATCGGCGGCGTTTCGGGACATGCGGGCGTCGCCAAGCGGTCCACGGTAGCGGCCGCGAAGGCGGGCATCGCCGGGCTGACCGCCTCGCTCGGCGTCGAACTGGCGCCGCTGGACATCACGGTCAACTGCGTCGCCCCCGGCCATATCGCCCATGAAGGCGAACCGGAGCGGCTGTCGGAGCATTTCCGGCTGCGGCCGACCCCGGCAAAGCGCGTCGGCCAGCCTTCGGACATTGCGGACATGGTGCGGCTGCTCTGCGGGCCGAGCGGCCGCTACATCACCGGCCAGACCATTCACGTCAACGGCGGCTGGTACGTCTCCATCGCGTGACAGGGGCGCCGCGCGGTCAGTCCGCCGCCTCGTTGACGATATGCACGGTGCGCTGCGGATAGGGAATATTGATGCCGGTTTCGTCGAACCGTTCCTTGATCGCCTTGGTCAGGCCGAATTTCAGGCCCCAGTAATCGGCCGCCTGGCACCAGACCCGTAACGTCAGGTCGACCGAATTGTCGCCCAGCCCGGTCACCGCGACCAGCGGCGCGGGCTCGGCCATGGCGCGTTCGTCCGCCTCGATAAGGTCGAGCACCTCGGCAAAGGCCTTGTTGATATCGTCCTCATAGCCGATGCCGACCGCGATATCGACCCGGCGCGTCGGATGCTGGCTGTAATTGACCACCGATGAACCCCAGACCTGCCCGTTGGGCACCACGATATGCACATTGTCGGGCGTCGCCATTTCCGTGACGAACAGGGTGATCCCCTTCACCGTGCCCGCATGGCCGCCGACATCGACATAATCCCCGATCTTGAACGGGCGGAACAGCAGCAGCATGACGCCGGCCGCGACATTGCTGAGCGTGCCCTGCAGCGCGAGGCCGATGGCAAGGCCCGCGGTGCTGAGAACGACCAGAAGGCTCGCCATCTCCACCCCGAACTGGGACAGCACGGCGATCACGGTGATGACCAGGATCAGGTAACGGATGGCGCTGACGGCAAAGCGCCGCAGCGTTTCATCCATCTTGGAGACCCGTCCCAGCGCCCGGTTCACCGAACCGGAAATCCAGCCGTCGGCAATCCAGCCGATCACCAGAATGGCAATCGCGCCGATAACGTCGAGACCGTAGATCGTTATGATCGCCATCGCCTCTTCAAAACCTTCGGAAATACTCTGTTCCATGTCAGTCACCCTCATTTACTGCGTCGCCGCCGGTCCGCCCCCACCGGAAACGGTATTCTTTTGATAAGCGGATGGAAGAATTATAGTCTTTTATGATCCCGATCCGGTAATTTCGAGAAAAATCAGGGTTCCGCCGTCAATGTCCGATAACACGCAGGAAACATTCCGCGCCGCAATTGCGGCGATTGACGACGCCAATGCGGAAGACCCCAACACCGTCACCATCAACGGCACGGCCCGACCGGCGGAACTGGTATATTCCGAACGCATGTCGGTGGCGCTCGTGCGTTTCGCGCCGGACGCACCGGAACCCCTGCGGCTGGCGGCCCGCGCGCAGCATCTTCGCCGCTGGCAACTGCCGCGCCGCGACTACCCGATGGACCGCACCGGCTACCTGCGCTGGCGCACCGAGCTGAAGAACCGCCACGCCAACCAGACCGCCGATATATTGGCCGCCTGCGGCTACGGGGAAGATACCATCGCCCGCGTCAAGAGCCTGATCCGCAAGGAACGCCCCAAGAGCGACCCGGATTCCCAGACGCTGGAGGACGTCATCTGCCATGTCTTCCTGCAGTTCTACCTGGCGGATTTCGCCGCCAAGCATGAAGATTCCAAGATTATCGACATCCTGCGCAAGACATGGGGGAAGATGTCCGCAGAAGGCCAGCAGGCGGCCCTCGCCCTGCCCTTGGCGGATGACATGAAGACGCTGGTCGGGCAGGCCCTGAAAAGCTGACGATGGCGGACAACCTGAAATTCGGCCTGATCCTGGCCAACCGCAATGTCGTGCTGCGCCAGAATACGGTCGCCGAACTGCTCGATATGGCCCGGCGGGCGGAAGACAACCCGTTATTCGAATCCGTCTGGGTCGGCGACTCGCTGTTCGTCAATCCGCGGCTCGATTTTCTGACCTTGCTGGCGGCAATCGCCTCGCAGACCGACCGCGTGCTACTGGGCCCGGCCTGCATGGGCAGCTTCGCGCTGCGCGACCCGCTGGTCTTCGCGCATCACTGGGTCGGGCTGGACCAGTTGGCAGAAGGCCGTGCGCGGCTGATCGTCTGCGCCGGCGGCGGCACCGGCCCTGTATGGGACGCTGAATCCCAGGCCCTCGGCATCGATCCGAAGGACCGGCGCAAAATCATGCTGGAAAACATGGCGGTGCTGCGCCATCTCTGGACGTCAGACGGCCAGCCCTTCGCCGGCACCTTCCGGCGGTTTGACTGGCTGGCCCTGGAATTGAAGCCCAGCCCCGGCGGGGCGCAGATATGGCTCGCCACCAACACCAAGCGGATGGCCGCCGTGGGCGGCGCCGGCGAAGCGTCGGACCTGTCCGTCAATCGCGTGGCGCAATACGCCGACGGCTGGATGACCCATTCCATCGCGCCGGAGGCGTTCAGGGGGTCGTGGAACCGGATCCTCCAGGCAGCGCAAAACCTGGGCCGTAATACGGAATACTTCGATAACTGTCTGTATTACAATATCAATATAGACGATGACAAAGACCGCGCATTGCGGTCCGTATCGGCTTTCCTGAACGAATACTACAATTTCGAATTTGCGCAGGGGCAGCTCGACAACATGCTCACCTGGGGCAGTCCCGCCCATTGTATCGAGGCGCTACGCGCCTATCGCGGCAAGGGGGTCAAGCGCATCGCCTTCCGCCTCTGCACGCAGGGCGACCCGTTCGGGCAGTTCGAACGCCTCGCCCGCGACGTGCTGCCCTACATCAACGAGTAGACGTATCAAAGCGTCAGCGGGTGTCCCTGCGCGACCTGTTGCGGATCGGTTTTCCAGATGTCGGAGCCGTCCACATAGACTTCGATCCCGTTGCCGTCCGGATCGGTGACATAGATCGATTTCGAGACCTTGTGATCGACGATCCGTTGCACCTTGACGCCCGCTGCCTCCAGATCCGCCTTGGCTTTCTTCAGGAGTTCCAGGTCGTCACCGAGCCGGAAGGCGACATGCGCCAGTCCGGCGGCATCCCGCGCCGCCGGCGGCGCGTCCTCGCCAACCGACGCGATGGCGAAATCATGGTGATCGCCGAGGCTGAAAAACACCATCTGCCGTTCCTTGTATCGGGCGCAGACCGGCAGGCCGAGAACGCCACTGTAGAACGCCTCAGCCCGTTCCAGATTACTGACTCTGAGCACAACATGACCGAGTGACTGTACTTTCATCGCACAAATCCTCCCATGGCGAATGCCACGTCACTCTAGCGCAGTTTATACGCGCAGGCGAGCGTCAGTTCCCCAGCATGAAGGGCGCACCGCAGGCTTCCGCCACCTCGCGCACTTCGCGCGCCAGCGTATCGGTCATGGGAATGCCGTTCGCCATGCGCTCGATCCGCGATTTGTGCTCCAGGTCGCCGGCAACAAGGACCGGCTGCGACGGATCCAGCGGCGGCGTCGCGTGCAGCATCTCGATCAGGTCGTCAAGTTCGTCCTCGAATTCGCCGTCCTCGCGGAAGGCGCGGGGATCAATGGCCAGCATGAAATGACCGACATTGATGTATTTCTCGCGCTTGCCGGTTTTCAGGTTGTAGCCGCCGATGAAAGATCCGGACAGAACACTGGACAGGATATCGACCATCATCGCCAGACCGTAGCCCTTGTGGGAGCCCAGTTCGCGCGTGCCACCCAGCGGCGACAGCCGTTTCGGCGACGCATTCAGCGCGGCCACAGGGTCGGTCGTCGGCACGCCGTTCTCGTCCGATGCCCAGCCGATCGGGATTTCCTTCTCCGCCCGGCGCGCGATATTCAGCTTGCCGACGGCGATCGTGCTGGTCGCCATGTCGAGCGAGAAATCGTCATTCCGTTTGGCCGGCGCGGCGAAGGCGATCGGATTGGTTGAATAGCGCGGCTCCTTCGCGAAGGTCGGCAGCACTGCCCGCTGGGTCGTGCCGGTCATGCAGATACCGATCAGGCCACGCGCGCTGGCCATCGTCGAATAAACGCCCGCCGCGCCGAAATGGTTCGCGTTGCGCACCGTTACCGCGCCGACGCCGAACTGCATCGCTTTGTCGCAGGCCATTTCCATGCCGCGCGTCGCGGGCACATGGCCCAGCCCGTGGTCGGCATCGATCAGCGCGATGGCGCCGAAATCGCGGACCACCCTGATATCGGGGTTCACATTGACCGCGCCAGCGCCGCGCCGCTCCGCATAGGTCGGCAGCATGCCGACGCCGTGCGAGTCGATACCGCGCAGGTCACTCTCGACCATGTTGTTCACGACGATTGCGATGTGTTCCTCATCCATGCCCCAGGCGCGGTAGATTACACTGAGCTGCTTGCGCAGGGTTTCATGTGCAACGGTTATCATGCTGGCTGTCCTTTTTTCCGGTCGGGATTTTCACTAGCACTGCCATGCCGGCAACGGACCGTCAATATCGCCCCGATGCGAACCGCTTCCCTTTCCCGCTACAGGTGATAAGCTTCCCCATCGGATTCGAGGAGAGGAGAACCGTCATGCAAAAGAGAAACTGGGATTTCTTCCACAGCAAGGCATCTGACGCGAGCTGGACGCCCGGCCTGAGAGAAATTTTCGAGTATCGCGACCTTGGCTACAAGGACGCGACCAAGGGCGACTACGTAGCCCATATCGTGCGCGCCAACGGCAAGGAAATGTCGGACGAGGTCCAGGAATGGCACCGCCATGTCTGCGACTTTCAATTCGTCTACGTGCTCGATGGCTGGGCCGAATTCGAATATGCCGGCCATGGCGTGCACCGGATCGAAAAGGGCGACTGCATCCAGCAGACCCCGCTGATTCCGCACCGGGAAATTGCCTGCTCGAAAGACTTTGCCGTTCTCGAAATCGTCTCGCCGGCGAATTTCAAGACCGAAATCGTCGATGCGCCGGAAGCCAGCGAAGCCGCGGACTGATCGCGGCCGTCGCGGTTCATGAACCGGGGTCCAGACCACGGGTCCCGGTGATGATCGCGTTGTCCGGAACATGACGAAACGGCCGGCGTGAACGCCCAAACGCAGGCGGAACCGCCGCTATCCTCCCGGGTTTTCGACTTCGCCACGGGGGATGAGGATGCGCGGCTGTGCCGGGACATTCCGGACAGCCAGTGCCGGGACCAGCCGGTCAATTTCAGCCTCCAGATCGTCTCGCAGGCGCTCAGTAAAACCGGCGACGCCCTGTCCGACAGCAAGGTGGTGCTGCCCTGGCTGCTGGGCAGCGTCGGCGCGCCGGTCTTTTTCATCGGGCTGCTGGTGCCGATCCGGGAATCGCTGGCGCTGCTGCCGCAGATACTTGTCGGGGGATTCATCCGCCGCTTCGCCATCCGCAAGGGCTGGTGGGCCGCCAGCAGTCTCGTCCAGGGAATTTGCACGCTTCTCATGGCGCTGTGCGCGATAGGTGGATTGCGCGGCGCACCGGCGGGCTGGACGATTATCGGGCTGCTGATCGTCTTCAGCCTCGCACGCGGCGTCGCCTCCATCGCCGCCAAGGACACGCTCGGCAAGACCGTCTCCAAGGGGAAGCGCGGCCGGGTCAGCGGCTTTGCCGCGACGGCATCGGGCATTGCCGCCGGAATCATCGGGCTTTTCCTCGCCCTCGCCCCGCCGGAAGCCCGGCCCGACGGGCTGCTTTACGCCATGATCGGCGCATCGGGCATCGCCTGGTTCGCCGCCGCGGCCACGTTTATCCGCATCCACGAACATCCGGGCGCGACCGATGGCGGCCGCGGTCTGGGCGACCTCATCCGCGACAAGATCATCCTGCTCGCCCGCGACCCGGAATTGCAGAAATTCCTCGCGGCGCGCACGCTGATGATCGCCACTGCCATGCTGGGGCCGCTCTATGTGACATTCGCCCAGCAACGGATCGGCGGCACCCTGGACAATCTCGGCTGGCTGATCATCGCGTCGGGCTTTGCCGCCGCGGTCAGCGCCGCGTTCTGGGGAGCGCTGTCCGACCGGTCAAGCCGGACAACCATGGCCCTGGCCGCCGCGATGGCCGGCCTGCTGGGCGTCGTTGTGCTGACCCTGCTGCAGGTGGCGCCGGACATCACGGGCCACACATTCTTCTTTGCGGCCGCGCTGTTCATCCTGGGGATTGCCCATGCCGGAATCCGGATCGGCCGCAAGACCCATATCGTCGACCTCGCCAGCGGCGACCGGAAGGCGGAATACGTCGCGCTGAGCAACAGCATCATCGGCGTGCTGCTGCTCCTGACCGGCGGGTTGGTGGCCGTCCTGATGGAATTCGGC
>JAQCHR010000191.1 GCA_027619655.1 Pseudomonadota bacterium | reverse complement strand
AAGATGAGCCGCAAACCCTCCGCTACGCAATCACGTTAAACAGTTCCATGGGCGCTGATGGCGGACAGTGTAGACCACCGGCGGGCTTGGCGGGGCCAGGAAATTGGTGATGACCTTAGTGGCGTTGGCCTGGCTCATCACCACCGTGCCGCCCTGGGTGCTGATCGCGATCTCGCCGTCGATGACCGTGAACCGGCTTTCCTCGCCCGCTGGGCGCACATCGCCCGCGACCTTGGTACCGCGAATGCCGATGGTGGCGACCGGGGTCGTCACCGTCATCTGGGTATTGTCGGTCTGCGCAATCTGCCCGCTGACGAAGACGAAGACGCCCTTGAGCACCGAAAAAGACGACGAACCGGACTGGGTCGCCGGGTTGTAGACCATCTCGTCCAGCGCCAGGCGCGCATCCGCGCCCAGCGCAAAGGTCGTGTTGTCCACGAAGATCATGTTGATCGCGCCGCCGGCGGCGGTTTCGACCACATCGCCCTGGAATACCGCGTCGCCTGCCGCAAGCTGCACCCGCGTGCCGTCGGCCCGCACCGCGAAAACGCTACCGGATAACTCGCTGACCTGGCCGATGGGTTCGGCGGCCTGCGCCAGTTGACCGGCCTGGGCGTACTGGCCAAGCGCTTCGGACGGGGTGAAGGAATCGACCATGGCCGGGGTCAGCCGGCCGCCTTCCGGCGTCAGGAGGTCGGGTGGCGGGTCGAGTCGGAAATAGCCTTCGACGACAATCGTTTTACCATCGGGTGCGGTCAGGACAAGGTCGTCGCCCTGCTGCCGATACGCCGCATCGCTCGCGAACTGCCCGCTGGGCAGCATTACCGGCGCATCAGCGGACGCGACGAAAGCAGACAATTCCCTTGCGCCAGCACCACCGTCTAGCGGAGCGCGCCCCGAAGGTCCCGCCGCATCGTCGGGCGTGCGATAGGCCATGCCATGGTCTCCCCGTGGCCGTTATGCCCCAGACCCATGAGGTTCTTGTATATTACGATCCGGGGGTGAGTCCACACGCTTTAACATTATATGAAACTGCCGGCAAAGCCGCCCCCCATTTGGGTGAACATAAGCAATTCAGGCAAAATTTTCCCATATTAACCAAGCTTATGGCATGCTTTAAAAAAATGTTATGCTGGGGTTTGAAATAGGAAGGGACAATATCAAGATTTGTCGCTACATGTTCGCGCGGAACATCGCCACTGGCGCTGCACCTGCAAGAATTGAACGAAGTAATCCTGGTGCCTTGAGAATGCTGAACCGACACGGCGATCTGCAGGGATGACCCGGTAGACCGACTGGTATGAAAGTGTCTCGTATTTTTCTGGGCATGGCCGCCAGCGCGGCCTTTTTGAACGTTTTGCTCACCCTGCAGAATGTCTGGCCCACGCCCTTGGTCCGCGTTACTTCGGAAATTTCCATCGAAATCGCCGTTCTGCTGTGCGTTTTTGTGCTCGCAGCGGAATTTCACAGACTGCCGGGCAAATCCGCCGGCAGGGTCATCGCCGTGTTCCTTTTTTTGCTCGTCATCGGTCGCTACGCGGATATCACGGCGCCGGCACTGTTCGGCAGGCGGATCGACCTGTACTGGGACGCCCGCCACGTGCCGGCGGTTGCCGCCATGATCGCCGAAAGCGCGCCGGCCTGGCAGGTCATGGCGCTGGCCGGCGGCATCGTTGCGGGCCTCATTGCCCTTTTCCTGGTCATCCGGCTGGCTGTCGCCGGCATCCTTGCGGCCATGCCGGTTACGGGGCTGCGGCGCGGCCTCGGCGCCGCCTCGGCCCTGGCAGTCGTTCTGTATCTGGGAAATGCCGCCGGCATCCATACAGGTACGGAAGCCGCCTATGCGGCGCCGGTAATGCCGGTTTATGCGGCGCAGGCAAATTTCCTGATCAAGGCGAACCAGGCAAGCGACAGCCAGCCCACCGTCATGCCGCCCTCGGATCTCGCGCGGACCGGGGGTGGCGACGTCTATACCATCTTTATCGAATCCTATGGCGCCATCGTCCATGACCGGCCGGAGATGCGATCCGCGCTGGCGGGCGATTACAAGGATCTGGACGCCGTACTGGCGAAAACCGGCTGGAAGGCCGTATCGGCGCTTGTCGATTCCCCGACATTCGGCGGGGGCTCCTGGCTCGCCCATACGACGCTGCTGACTGGCGACTGGATCACCCAGCAGCCCGAGTACCGGATGTTTCTGGCTGTCCCGCCGGAAACGCTGGTCGATCGCTTCCGGCAGGCGGGGTACCGTACGGTGGCGCTGTTTCCCGGCATCAGGCAGGAATGGCCGGAAGGTGCGGCAATGGGTTTTGATTCAGTCCTTCAGGCGCAGGACATTCCCTATCGCGGCCCGCGTTTCGGCTGGTGGGAAATTCCCGACCAGGCCAGCCTGGAAGCCTTCCATCATGCGGAAATCAGTCGCGGCGACCGGAAGCCGCTGTTCCTGACCTATGCATCCGTCATGAGCCATATGCCGTTCGGACCGACGCCGCCCTATCAACCGGACTGGTCGCGCCTTGCCGCAGCAACGCCGTTTGACCAGGCGGATGCGGATGCCGCCCTGGCGATGATGCCGGACTGGCAGAATCTGGCGCCCGCGTATCTGCGGGCCATCCGGTACAACCTTCAGATGCTGGGCGGCTTCGTGGAAAACCGGGCGCCCGATGACGCGCTGATGGTCGTTCTGGGCGACCACCAGCCGCCCGCAGCAGTCAGCGGCACAGACGCCTCATGGGCGGTGCCGGTCCATATTTTCTCGCGCAACAGCGCCATTCTCCAGCGCTTTGCCACTGCCGGGTTCCAAACCGGCCTCACCCCGGCACCGCCGGCATTAATGCGCATGGATGCGCTGAACCATCTGCTGCTGCACGCGCTGGATTCGTCCCCGCGTCTGGCGGGAGCCTTGCGCAATTGAAGTACATTTCGTATCTGGTTTTGTTGATCGCAACCGTGGCCAGCCTGGCCACCTGGTCATTCGTGAACCAGCCCGCCACCGCGCCGGACTGGACCGGTGGCACGCTAACCGGCCTGTCATACAGCCCCTATGGCGCCGGGCAGGACCCGGTTGACGGAGACATGCCAACCGCCGAGATGATCGGCCGCGATCTCGACCTCCTGCGCGGCCAGACGACCGCGATAAGGACATACAGCGTCGATGGCGTGTTGCGCGACATTCCGTCGATGGCTGCCGATCGGGGGCTCAGCGTCATGCCGGGCGCCTGGATCGGTCCCGACAAGGAAAGCAACCGGCGCGAAACCGACAACCTGATCCAGATTGCCCAGCATGAAAGCAATGTCCGGCGCGTCCTGGTTGGCAACGAATCGCTGCTCCGCAAGGACATTTCGCCCGAGGCGCTGATCGTCGAAATCAATCGGGTCCGAAGCCGCACCCGCATTCCCGTCAGCACCGCGGAAACCTGGGATATCTGGCTGGCCAATCCGGCACTGGCCGCGGCGGTCGATTTCATCGGCGTCCAGGTCCTGCCATACTGGGAAGGGATCCCGGCCGAAGAAGCCGTCCGTTACACCTTCGCCCGGCTGGCGGAAGTCAAAGCGGCATATCCGGGCAAACACATCGTCCTGACCGAAACCGGTTGGCCGAGCAAGGGCCGGAAGAACCAGCAGGCCGAGGCCAGCCGCATATTGCAGGTGACGTTTCTGCGCCAGTTCGCAAATGCCGCCGCCGCACGCAACCTCGATTACTACATCATTGAAGCATTCGACCAGCCCTGGAAAGTCAGCCCGGAAGGGCTGGCCGGCGGTTACTGGGGCATTTTCGACGCCGACCGGCAGCTAAAGTTTTCATGGTCCGGCCCTGTTCTCGAAAATGACAACTGGCTCCATTGGGCGCAACTGGCGGCGCTGCTTGGTCTTCTGCCCGCGGCCGCCTACATGGCCCGCCGACCGGACTTGCAGCTGGGCGGCATGGTGCTGACCAGTGTTAACTCATATGCAACCGCTACCATGCTGGTCCTGCTGCTCATGACCATGGCAGGCCTGTATCTTACGGTCGCGCAGTCGGTATTGTGGGGCGTGCTGCTGGCCTCGGCACTGTTCCTGCTGGTGGGCGTCTTCATCGACGGCCTAGAAGCCAGCGACCTGTTGTGGAACGGCGACATGCAACGCCATTTCGGCCCGGGCCGGCCCGAAGCCAGGCCGCGGATGGTGTCGATCCATGTCGCCATCTGCAAGGAACCGCCGGAAATGGTCCGGCGGACGCTTTCCGCACTCGCCGCGCTCGATTACCCCAATTTCGAGGTGATCGTCGTCGATAACAACACCCCCGACCCGGCGATGTGGAAACCGGTCGAGGCCTATTGCCAGGTTCTGGGCAGCCGCTTCCGGTTCATTCACCGCGACACCCTGCCCGGCTACAAGGCTGGCGCGCTGAACCTAGCGCTTTCCGAAACCGCGCCAGAAGCCGAGATTATCGCGGTGATCGACAGCGACTATGTCGTCGCCAGCAACTGGCTGGCGGACCTCACGCCGCATTTCGCCGACCCGGAAATCGGGCTGGTTCAGGCGCCGCAGGATTACAGCGACCTGGCGGAAAACCGCTTCAAGGCCAGCTGCTACTGGGAATACAAGGGATTCTTCCATATCGGCATGGTGCGGCGGAACGAAGCCGACGCGATCATCCAGCACGGCACTATGACGATGGTCCGCCAAACCGCCCTGCGCCAAGCCGGCGGCTGGGCCGAATGGTGCATTACCGAAGATGCTGAACTCGGCCTGCAACTGGCCAGTCTGGGCTGGAAATCCGCCTATACCGCGCGGAGTTACGGCAAGGGCGTTATGCCGGATACTATGCGTGCATATAAAATGCAGCGGCTGCGCTGGGCCTATGGCGCAGTCCAGATCATGAAGCGCCATTGGCGCTGGTTCCTGACCGGCGGCAACACGAAACTGACCCCGGCGCAGCGTTTCCATTATGTCGCGGGATGGCTGCCCTGGCTGACCGACGCCGCCGGGCTGATCTTCACCGTCGCGGCCCTAGTCTGGACCGTTCTGCTGGCGACCATGCGCGACATGGATACCCCGCCGGTCGTCGTTCTTGTCCCGGCGCTGGGCGCGTTCATCTTCCGGCAGTGGCGGGTCCTCTTTCTCTACCGGCGCACCGTTGCCTGTACGGCGCAGAATCGCTGGGGCGCGGCGCTGGCCGGCCTGGCCTTGAACCATACGGTCGCAAAGGCGGTTCTGCAGGGCCTCGTGACCTCCGGCTGCCCCTACCAGCGCACGCCGAAGAAGCGAAGCGGCCCGCAGCTATTCCAGGCCATCACCATGGCGGACGAGGAAACCTTCCTGCTGGCCATGCTGACCGGCGCCGCGATCCTGTACGCCGTCATGCGGGCTCCGCTCGAACTGGCGGACGGCCTCTGGCTCGCCGCGCTGTGCGTGATGGCGCTGCCGTATGCGGCGGCGCTGGCGCTGACGGTCATCAACGCCACCGCGACCAGCGCAACCCGCGACAAGTCCAGCGACGGTTTGCTAAACTTGCCGCATGATGCAACGCCGGTTAACGCCGAACCCGAGCGCGCTTCCGCAGCGCGTGGCGCAACGAATTAACGCGGGCGATCACGCGGGCGCGCTGACGCTATGCGATGCGGGGTTGCAGGCCGCACCGGACGATCCTGTCCTGCTGACCAACCGGGGCCTGGCGCTGCTGG
Organism: Pseudomonadota bacterium; assembly: GCA_027619655.1. Taxonomy (GTDB): domain Bacteria; phylum Pseudomonadota; class Alphaproteobacteria; order UBA8366; genus MarineAlpha4-Bin1. The sequence goes on along the minus strand of JAQCHR010000191.1, from coordinate 1,362 downwards.
GCCTCGGCGATGCGGCGGCAGCCCGGCGCAGCTTCAACCGGGCAATCAACGAGGACCCGACCATCGCCAGCGCCTGGAACGGGCTCGGCCAGGCCTTCTATGACCTCGGCGATCCGGCAAAGGCCGCCGGCGCTTTCCAAAGCGCCGCCAACCTAACGCCGGATCCAGCGCAGGCCCGCTACCACCGGGGCATGGCGCTGCTGGCCATGGGCGATTTCGCGGCGGGATGGTCCGAATACGAACACCGCATCGCCATGCCGTCGATGAAGCTGCGCCGGTACGACGCGCCGCGCTGGACCGGCACCCCGTTGGCGGGCCGCCGCCTGCTGGTCACCGCGGAACAGGGCTATGGCGACATGATGCAGTTCGCCCGGTTCCTGCCCCGCGCCGCCGCCTGCGGCGGACCGGTGATCTTCGAAGCGCCGGCGGAACTCCTGCCGATCCTCGCGCCGCTTGCCAGGGGGGTGACCCTGCGCGCGATGGAAGACGGCCCCGTCCCGGCGGATGCCTTCGACTGCCATGCCCACCTGATGAGCCTGCCCGGCCTGTTCGGCATTACTGCCGACTCCATTCCCGCCGGTATTCCCTATCTCGCCGCCCCCCCGGATCGGGTTGCAGCCTGGCGGAAAGCGCTGCCGGATGACGGCCGGAAAACCGGGCTGTGCTGGGCCGGACGGCCGAGCCATCCGCAGGATTCGCAGCGGTCGATGGATTGCGGTTATCTGGCGCCGCTGCTGGACATCGCGGGCCTGCATCTGTTCAGCCTGCAGAAGAATACGGCGAAACACCCGCCCGCCCCGGCGTTCGGCAAACGCCTGGCCGATGATTTCAGCCGCCTGCCGGAGAATTTTTCCGAAACCGCGGCCTTCGTCGAATCCCTGGACCTGGTGGTTACCGTCGATACGTCACTGGCCCATCTGGCCGGCGCGCTGGGGAAACCGGTCTGGGTGCTGCTGCCCTTTGCCGCCGACTGGCGCTGGATGCGCGACCGGGCGGATACGCCCTGGTACCCGACGATGCGGCTGTTCCGCCAGAAGGCCGCGGGCGACTGGCCCGGCGTGGTAGCGGCGGTCCGCGACGCGCTGGTTTCGGATCAGTCGTAGCCGAACAGCCAGCGGGTCGTGCCGCCGTTTATGTTCTTCACCGAATGCCGCACCTCGCGCGGAATGAACACCTCGTCGCCCGGCCCGACAACGACCCTGTCGCCACCCAGCGTCAGTTCCAGCCGCCCTTCCAGCACCGTCACCAGTTCATTCGTCGCATGGACGAAATCGTTCCATTCCCGCCCCGGCGGATCGGTAAAATCATGGCAGGAATAGCCCCGTTCCCGCCCGGATTCCGCCACCGCGGCCTGTTTTACGG
>JAQCHR010000190.1 GCA_027619655.1 Pseudomonadota bacterium | reverse complement strand
ATGGAGTCCATCACCCGGTCGTCGCGGTAATAGCATTGCGCGGTCACGGCGGCGATCAGCCCGGCATCGCCGGCACGGGTCGCCCGGAAGGTATCTGTGACGCCGCCACGCTGTCCGGCGGTCAGATCGGCGAAACCCGCGCCATGGGCGTCGCGCGCCAGCGCGTCCAGCGCCGCCAGCGCTTCGCCCAGCCGTTCGCGGTGCCGCTGCGCATCGGACAGGATATCGGCGAAGATCGCCGGATCGGCCGAGCCCGGCACGTCGTACCGGGCGCTTGCCGGGATGATCATGTCCACCAGCGCCGCCAGGGTGCCTCGTTCGTCCGCTGTAAAATCACTCATGCTTCGCGCCCTCAGTCGAACAGGTTGGCGAGGCGGGATTTCATCTGGTCCGCCACGTAAAGCGCCAGCGCCTGGATGGTGCTGGTCGGGTTGACCCCGGCGCTGGTCACGAAAATGCTGCCGTCGATGATGAACAGGTTCTTCACATCGTGGCTGCGGCCCCATTCGTTGACGACCGACGTTGCCGGGTCTTTTCCCATGCGGGCTGTCCCCATCAGGTGCCAGCCGCCCCAGCGGATCGGCGCTTCCGACAGGATGTCCTTCGCCCCCGCCGCCGTCAGGATCTCCGTCGCCCGGGCGATGCCGTGATCCATCATCTTCCTCGTGTTGTCGCTCAGCGTGTAGCTGACCTTCGGCGCGGGGATGCCGTTGCCGTCCTTCAGGTCCGGGTCGAGGGTGACCCGGTTGTGTTCCTCCGGCAGGTCCTCGCAGACCGCGACCATGCCGGTCATGCGGTTGATCATGTCGCGGGCCGCGTCGTGATGCCCATCGCCCCAGGGAATCCGGTCATGCGCCATCGCGGTCTGCACCGTGCGCACCGGCCCCATGCCACGGGTGATTTCCAGCGTATAGCCGCGCACGAAGCCGCGCGACGGATCGGTTTCGTAGAATTCCTGGCTGCGGATCGCCTTGGCCGGCCCGGCATAGCCGTCCAGCGCATCGTCGAACACGCCCTGGATCGACGCGTAGGGGTGGAACATCAGGTTTTTGCCGACCAGCCCGCTGCGGTTCGCCAGCCCGTCGGTAAAGAGTTTCGATGTCGAATTCAGCAGCATGCGCGGCGTGCCGATGCCGTTGCAGGCCACCACGACGACATGTGCCCTGATTTCCTGCTCGTCGCCATTGGCGTCGTAATAGATCGCGCCGGTCGCCATGCCGTCATCGCCCACGGTGATTTCCCGCACCCGGCAGCGGGTGCGCAGTTCGACCCCGGCGCGCAGCGCGTGCGGCCAGTAGGTGACGTCGGCGCTGCCCTTCGCCCCCTGCGCGCAGCCGGCCCCGCAGGCGCCCAGGTTGATGCATTTGGCGCGACCGTCGTAATCCTCGGTGATGATCGCGGTGTCCGACGGCCACCAGTGCCAGCCCAGTTCGTTGAAGCCCTCCGCCAGCCGCGCCCCGGCCCTGCCCAGCGGAAGCGGCGGCAGGCGGTGGGCGTTGTCGCGCGGATAGGCCGGATCGCCGGCCAGCCCCGCGACGCCGGTCATGCGGTCGTTCTCGCCGTAATAGGGCTGCAGCGTTTCGTAGTCGATCGGCCAGTCGTCGCCGACGCCGTCCAGGCTCCTGACCCTGAAATCGGACGGGTGGAAGCGCGGGTAGTGCCCCGCATACAGGATCGTGCCACCGCCGACGCCGTTGAAATTGGCCACCTTGATCGGCGAATCATCGTCGTTGATCGGGTAGTCGGAGGGCAGCTTGCGGATATTGGGGCTGGTCGAGAAATCGCCCTGTCGCCGCGCCTCCCAGTCGCGCCCGGTGCTGGGATAGGCCAGCGGGTTCATCAGCCCGCCCTGTTCCAGGCAGACGATATGCATTTTCGTTTCCGCCAGGCTCCAGGCCATGGCCGCGCCGGATGCGCCGGCGCCGATGATCAGGACGTCTACGGGTTCTTCGGACATGTTTTTCCCTCGCCAATGACACGGATGGTAAGAGGGCTCAGCGTGTCCAGCAAGGCCCGCGCGCCGGCCGAGATGCCCGGGCCGGGTCAGTCCTGCGTGATGGATTGGCGGACCCGCCGCACACTCCAGGCGACGACCAGCAGGACGACGGGGATGGCGCCTGCCGTGACCAGTGTGTCATCCCAGGGCAGCAATGCCGTGGCCTTGGCCCCTTTCGCGGCATAGGCGACAAGGCCGACGATGTAATAAGTGATGGCGGCAATCGACAGACCTTCCACGGTTTCCTGCAGGCGAAGCTGCAGCCTGGCGCGGCGATCCATGCTTTCCAGCAAGGTCCGGTTCTGTTTTTCCCGGGTAATATCGACGCGGGTGGAAAGAAGCTGGGTAGCGCGGGCCACACGCTCGGAAATGAAGCTCAACCGGCCGGCCGCCGCGCTGCAGGTCTTCATCGCCGGCACGAGCCGACGTTCGGTAAATTCCGCGAAGGTCTGCAGGCCTTCGATCCGTTCCTCGCGCAATTCGGAAATGCGCAGGTCGACCAGTTCGGAATAGGCCTGGGCGGCGGAAAACCGGAACTGGCTGCTGGTATGCGCGCGCACGACATCCGCATGCAGCAGGGTGAGCCGGTCGAGCAGGTGGGGTTCGTCCTGTTCGCCCGCCTCGCGCATCGTGGCCGTGATCTCGTTCAGGTCCCGTTCGAATTTGGCGAGCTGCGGCATCAGGTCGCGGGCAACCGGCAGGGTCAGCAGCGCGAGCACGCGATAGGTATCGTTTTCCAGCAGCCGCTGGACGGTGCGGCCCCGCTGGCGCGGTGTCAGGCCGTTTTCATACAGCAGGAAGCGGCCGAATCCGTCCGCATGGATGCGGAAATCCGTATAGGCCGTGCCCAGCCCGCCGGCCAGGTCGGCGCCGATCAGGACATTGTCGTTGAAATGGTCGCGCGACAGTTTGTTTTCATCCGGTCGGGCGGCCGGTTGCGGCAAGAGCTCCACATGGTTCGCCACAAGAACTTCACCGGACAGGGATTTGAGCCAGTCCTGCGGCACGCTGGCGAGCGCGGTTTCCTCGAAAAGCCTGGTACTGCCTTTCGCCGGAACCAGAAACCAGTACCGGGTAAATTCCGTATGGCGCTCCCATTTCAGCCGGAAGGGGCCCATATCGGCGCTGAAATGATTGGCGCTGTCCGCCGGTGGTTCGATCCCGAACCGGGTGCAGATATCCCGCAATGGCGCCATATCCAGCACGCCGAACAGTACCAGATAGGTGATGCGTGCACGGCGCGGCAACGCCTCGGGCGGCCGGGCATGAATCTCGTTGTTCAGGCTGAGCCGCGCGGGGTGATCGGATGGCAGATATGTTCCGTTCTTGCCGATCATGTGGGTCCCGGTCTCCAAAGCCGTGCCGCGGTTTCCGCCGCGGACACGGCATTTCGTCGTTTATGCTGCATCGCAACATAATTATCCGGGGGCGGGATATCAAGCCGGCTTTTATCGGGTGGTCAGAAGCCGTACAGCGCCGCCGCGTTATCCACCAGGATCTTGCGCCGCACCGCCGCGTCCGGCGCCCAGTCGGCCAGATGGTCCATCAGCGCGCCGTCATTGGGCATATTGCCCTTGATCGCCGGATGCGGCCAGTCGGTACCCCAGACGATGCGGTCCTCATTGGCGGCGATCAGCGCCCGGGCGAAGGGCGTGACATCGTCATAGGGGGTGCGGTCGCGCACCGTGATGCGATAGGTCCCCGTCAGCTTGACCCAGGCGTTGCCGTCCCGCAGCAGGTCGAGGAATTCCCGGAAGCCCGGATGGTTAATGCCGTTATCGGTTTTCATATAACCCAGATGGCCGAAGGAAACCGGCACGGCCATGCTGTTGAAGGTGGCGCGCAGGTCGGGAAATTCATGCACATGGACCAGCAGCTCCAGGTGCCAGCCCAGCGGCTTCAGCCGTTCGGTAAAGGCGCGCACCGTCCTGATATCGGCGAAGGGGTTGCCGCCCTTGTCCACGATGTTGACCCGCGCACCGCGCGCACCGCGGGCGTGATAGGTTTCAAGCTGTTTGTCGGTAACGCTCGCGTCGACGGCGACGATGGCGCGGAATTTCCCGTCCATGCGGTCGACCACGTCCAGCATGCAGGAATTATCCGTGCCATAGACGCTGGGCTGGGTCAGCACCGCGCGGTCGATCCCGCCCAATGCCATGTGCAACGCCAGATAGGATTCAAGCGTCGCCTCCGGCGGCGTATAGCCGCGCCCGGTCGACCAGGGGTATTGCGGTTCCGTGCCGAAGATATGGGCGTGGCTGTCGATGGCGCCCGGCGGGATAGCGAATTTTACGCGGGTCGGTTTCGGGTCCGGTCCCTGGCAGGCGGGGTAGCGATCTTCACTCACGGGGCGGATTCCTTCTTTTGTGACGCGCGGCAGCATGACGGAGGGGTTGGCCTGCCGCAACCCCTCCCGCCGCTGCCGCTCAGGCCGCTGCGCGCAGCACGTTGAGCGCGGACCCGGCCCGGAACCAGGCCAGTTGCTCGGCCGTATAGGAATGGGTGAGCGACAGTGATTCGGTGGTCCCGTCCGCATGGCTGATTTCGCACGCTACCGGTTTGCCCGGCGCCAGGCCGGACAGGCCGGTCAGGTTCAACCGGTCGTCCTCGCGGATGCGGTCGTAATCGCCCGGGTCGGTGAAGGTCAGCGCCAGAATCCCCTGCTTCTTCAGGTTGGTTTCGTGGATGCGGGCGAAGCTTCGGGCGACCACGGCGGCGCCGCCCAGCAGGCGGGGCGACAGGGCGGCATGTTCGCGGCTGCTGCCTTCGCCATAATTGGTATCGCCGACAATGGCCCAGCGGATGCCTTGCGATTTGTAGTACCGCGCCGTCTGCGAGAAACCCTTTCCGGTTTCTCCGGTCAACAGGTTCACGCCGGTGCCGCGCTCGCCGCTATAGGCATTGACGACACCGGAAAGCAGGTTGTCGCTGCATTTGTCGAGATGCCCGCGAAAGCGAAGCCATGGTCCCGCCGGTGAAATCTGGTCCGTCGTCGTCTTGCCTTTCGCCTTGGCCAGTACCGGCATGTCGGCATAATCCGCGCCGTCCCATACCGGCCAGGGATGCAGGACCTGCAGGCGGTTGCTGTCCGGGTCTATGACCGGCTGGATCGTGCTGCCATCCGCCGGCGGCGCGATATAGCTGTAATCGCCCTTTTCGAAGCCGGCTTCGGGCACGTCGGGCGCGGGAGCGGGCGGCCGCAGTCGGAACGGCTTGCCGTCGGCGCCGGTCAGCGTATCCCGGCGCGGGTCGAAGGACAGTCGCCCCGCCAGCGCCAGCGCCATGACGATTTCCGGGCTGGCGATGAAATTCATCGTACCTGGCTGGCCGTCATTGCGGGCCGGAAAATTGCGATTGAACGAGGTCAGGATCGTGTTCGGCGCGGGCTCGCCGTCCAGGGCGCGGCGCCATTGCCCGATGCAGGGGCCGCAGGCATTGGCCAGCACCGTGCCGCCGACGTCTTTCATGATGCGCATCTGGCCGTCGCGCGCGATGGTCGCGCGGACCCGGTCCGAGCCGGGGGTAATCAGCAGCGGCGCCGCCACCCGGATGCCGCGCGCATTCGCCTGGGCGGCGATGTCGGCGGTCCGGCTCATATCCTCGTAAGACGAGTTCGTGCAACTGCCGATCAGCGCCGTCGAGATGGCGTCAACGAAGCCGTTGCCGGTGTCCGATACTTCCGCCGCGAGGGCCGAAAGGGGCCGGGCGCGGTCCGGCGAATGGGGACCGACCACATGTGGCTCCAGCGCCGTGAGGTCGAGTTCGAGGACGACATCGTAATGGGCGTGGGGGTCCGCCTCGCATGCCGGGTCCGGTTCCAGCAGGGCCATGTTGGCGCGGGCGAGGGACGCAATTTCCGCCCGGCCGGTCGCCTGCAGATACGCCGCCATCCGGTCGTCATAGGGAAAGACCGAACTCGTCGCGCCCAGTTCCGCACCCATATTGGTGATCGTGGCCTTGCCTGTCGCGCTGATCGTTCTGGCGCCGGGACCGATATATTCGACCACCGCGTTGGTGCCGCCGGCGACGCCAAGCTGCCCCGCGACCCACAGGATGACATCCTTGGGCGCGGTCCATCCATCCATCTTTCCGGTCAGGACAACCGCGATGCGGCGCGGGTAGCGGACCTCCCAGGGCAGGCCCGACATCACCTCCACCGCGTCGGCGCCGCCCACCCCGACGGCGCATCCGCCCAGCCCGCTGCCGTTCGGCGTATGCGAATCCGTACCGATGAGCAACCCGCCCGGGAAGGCGTAGTTTTCGAGGATGACCTGGTGAATGATCCCGGCGCCGGGTTCCCAGAACCCCAACCCGTAGCGGGCGGCGGCCGTGCGGAGGAAATCATAGACCTCCCGGCTTTCGCCCAGCGAGGCGCGAAGGTCGTCTTCCGCCCCGTCCTGCGCGACGATCAGGTGGTCGCAATGGATCGAGGTCGGCACGGCCACGCGGTCCAGCCCGGTCTGCATGAATTGCAGCATGCCCGACTGGCCAAGCACATCCTGGAACGCGACCCGGTCCGGGCGCAGGGCCAGGAAGCTCTTGCCGGGGATCAGGTCGCCCGCGTCCGGGTCATCCAGGTGGCCCAGCAGCAGTTTTTCGGAGAGCGTCAAGGGCCGTCCCAGCCGCGCGCGGACCCGCGCCAGGTTCGCCATCGACTTTTCATAGGTTCCGGCGACCATCTTCGCCGTGGTTTCCCCTTCAGCCATTGTATCGTCGCTCCTCTCGTTGTCTTTCAAAGCCTGTTGATCGCGAGATTAGCCTTGTCCGTTGCATAATCCAAATATATGGTTTTCATATTATTCATATAAAAAATATATGATATGGATCTTCGCCATCTCCGTCATTTCGTCGCTGTCGCCGAGGAAGGGCACATCACCCGGGCCGCTGCCCGGCTCGGCATGCAGCAGCCGCCGCTCAGCCAGTCGATCCGCGCGCTGGAGGATGAACTGGAATTGCAACTGTTCCGGCGCAAGCCGCGCGGCGTCGAACTGACGGAGGCCGGGCAGGGCTTGCTTGACGATGCGCAGGCAATTCT
>JAQCHR010000189.1 GCA_027619655.1 Pseudomonadota bacterium | reverse complement strand
GATCCACGAAAACCTCCATATTCTCCGGCTCCAGGTAAATGCGTCAAACCGATCCTCAGCGCCATATGGGGGGCCGCCGCTGCACGATCAATCCCGAACGCAATATGTCACAATATTACCTATTTTTGACCCAAATAAGGCAGACGAAAACACGTTCCTGTTATCCCGATGCGGGAATACAGGGTCAATGCTGTCAGCTTCTGACAAACCAGACAATGGCGAAACCGAACAGGAGGGCGGCGATCCCGCCGTTGCGCAACCGGGAGGACGGCGTTTCGAGTGCCGCCCGCATCATCCGTTGCATACCGTCCGGAAACAGCGCGTAAAGCGCCCCTTCAATCACCAGCAACAGTCCCAGCGCGGTAACAAAGTCAGCCATTGAACAGGGACCGGCGACTATTCCTTCTTCTGCGACCCGTTTATGTCGTTGAAGAATTTGAAAAAGTCGCTATTTGGGGACAACACCATCGTCGTGTCATTACCGATAAGGTTTTCCGAATATTCCGTCAGCGACTTGTAGAACTGGAAGAATTCCGGGTCCTTGCCATAGGCCTTCCCCAGGATGAGGGTGCGTTCGCCGTCGCCTTCACCGCGCAACTGCTCTGAGGTCCGCTTTGCCGTTGCCAGGATGACAACCTGATCCCGGTCCGCGGCGGCGCGGATCTTCTGCGCGTTTTCCTTACCCTGTGCGCGCAGTTCCTGCGCTTCGCGTTCCCGCTCGGTGCGCATCCGGTTGAACACCGCCTGGCTGGTTTCCGTCGGAAGATCGGTTCGGCCAATCCGGATATCGATGATCCTGATTCCCAGCGGCGCGGCCCTCGCGGCCACCTCGGCCTGAATCTGTTCCATCAGGTTGGCGCGTTTTTCCGAAAGCAGGTCGGCCAGCGACGCCTTTGCAATAATCTGCCGCAACGCGGAATTCACGATATTGCCCAGGCGGTTCACCGCAATCACTTCCGTGCCGACAACCTTTAGGAATTCCAGCGGCTTTTCGATCCGGTACCGCGCGAACGCATCGACTCTGATCCGCTTCTGGTCGGACAGGAGAAGTTCGAATATCGGCGGGTCGAGATTGAGCGTCCGGCGCTCATACATCCGGACATCCTGCCACGGCAGTTTAACGTGCAGGCCCGGTTCCTGGACAACGGCAACGGGGTTGCCGAACTGCAGCACGACCGCCTGTTTGGTCTGATGGATCGTGTAAAGCGACGTCCAGGCGCCGACACCCACCAGGATTGCGATTACGCCCAGAACCGCCAAGCTTGACTTCTTCATGTCCAAATCCTCCGCGGCCTAGTTACTGGGCTGGGCGTTTTTCGGCGCCTGCCGATTCTGAATTTCCGGCAAGGGCAGATACGGCACCACACCGGACCCGCCAGCGTTCTGATCGATAATGACCTTCCGCGCGCTGCCCATTACGGCGCCCATCGTCTCAAGATACATGCGCCGCCGGGTTACTTCCGGCGCAACCTTGTACGCATCGTAAACGGAGTTGAACCGGTCGGCGTCGCCCTGCGCTTCCTGGATCTGCTGTTCGCGATAGGCCTCGGCGCTGCGGATGTCCTTTTCCGCGAGGCCGCGGGCGACAGGCACGATCGAATTGGCGTAGGCATCGGCTTCGTTCTGCAGGCGCTCCTTGTCCTGGCGGGCGCGCTGCACATCGTTGAACGCATCGATCACCTCTGGCGGGGGATCGGATTTCTGAAGCTGAACGTTGCCGATAATGATGCCGGCATCGTACTGGTCCAGGATCTGCTGCAGCAGCGCCATGGTTCTTTGCTGAATTTCCTCGCGGCCCGCGGTAACAGCCTGATCGAACCGCGTCTGACCGACTATTTCGCGCAACGCGCTTTCCGCGGCGATTTTAACCGTCGCTTCCTGGCCCCGAATATTGAACAGGTAATCGCCCGCGTTCTTGATCTGCCAGAAGACCGTCAAATCCACGTCGACGATATTCTGGTCGCTGGTCAGCATCAGGCTTTCTTCCGGGACTTCACGGTCCGAACTGCGGCCACTCGTGGAATTGGCCGCGCCGCGGAATCCGATATCGACCCGCCGCAATTCATCCACCTGCGGGGTTAAAACCTCCCCGATCGGCGCCGGCCAGTTGTAGTGCAATCCCGCCGGAATCGCGGGATTGACGACCTTGCCGAACACCAGCGTCACGCCCTGCTGGCCGGCCTCGACCCGGTAAATACCGGTTGCCAGCCAACCCACGAGGGCCAGCGCAACAAGCAGGGCAAGCACTGTGGGTGACGCGCCGCCGCCGGGAATCATGCCGCGCACGCGTTCCTGGCCCTTGCGAATCAGATCCTCGAAATCCGGCGGCTGACCGCCCGAACCGCCACCGGACCCGCCACGACCGCCGCCGCTGCCCCAGGGCCCTCTTCCGTCATTGCCGCCACCAGACTGATTTGACCAAGGCATTGCTTCTGATTCCTTCGAGTTTCCTGTTCGGACACGCTAGTTTATATGTTCACCACTTCCGTGGCGGACTTTTCCTGCCGCACAATAAGCACATATATGTCAGCACACATATAGGGTAGCAACCGCCGGGGCGCAACGCCGCGGCGGTAATACAGCCTGAAACGGAGAAGAAGTATGCCCACGGTAACCCAGGAACAGGTTCTCAACGCGTTAAAGACTGTCGTCGATCCGGCGAAAAACCGGGATATCGTGTCGCTTGGCATGATTTCCGGCATGGTCATCAAGGATGGCAATGTCGGATTTTCCGTCGAAATCGATCCGAAACGCGCCGAACAGTTCGAACCCGTGCGGCAGGCCGCGGAAGAAGCCGTTGACGCCATACCGGGGGTCTTGTCCGTCACGGCCGTTCTGACCGCGCATAGCGCAGCGCAGCAGGCGGCGCCGAAACAGGCGCCCCGACGGCAGGCCGCGGCGCCGGCGCGGGAAATGGTGCCGGGCGTCAAGCATATTGTCGCTGTCGCATCCGGAAAGGGCGGTGTCGGAAAATCCACAGTGGCGGCAAACCTGACGCTGGCGCTGGCGGCGGCCGGACACAAGGTCGGCATTCTGGACGCCGATATCTATGGCCCGTCGCAACCGCGCATGATGGGGCTTTCCGGGCGGCCGCAGAGCCCGGACGGGAAACGCCTGGATCCGATGGAAAATTACGGCATCAAGGTCATGTCAATGGGATTCCTCGTGCCGGAAGACACCGCGATGATCTGGCGCGGCCCGATGGTGATGAGCGCCCTGCAACAGTTGCTGCGCGACGTGAACTGGGGCGAACTCGACGTGCTGATCGTCGACATGCCCCCCGGCACGGGCGACGCCCAGCTGACCATGGCGCAGGAAGTGCCGCTGGCCGGCGCGGTCATCGTATCGACGCCGCAGGACATTGCGCTGCTGGACGCCCGCAAGGGCATCAACATGTTCGAGAAAGTCGAGGTCCCGGTGCTCGGCATCATCGAGAACATGAGCTATTTCTCCTGCCCGCATTGCGGCGAGCGCAGCGATATTTTCAGCCATGGCGGCGCGCGCGCAGAGGCCGAAAAATTCAAGGTCGACTTCCTGGGCGAAGTCCCGCTCGACATTCTGATCCGGCAGACCTCCGACGAGGGACGCCCGATCGTGGTCAGCAACCCGGACAGTGCGCATAGCAAGGTGTTCCGGGAAATTGCCGACCGCGTCTGGAATCGGATCGAAGGCGCCGGCGCGCTGCGGAAAATGCCGAATATCGTCATGCAATAGGCAGGGGGCGTGATGCGCTGGCGGATCGGCGTCATTGCAGCGGTCGCGGTACTGGCGGGCCATGCGGCATTCGCGGCCGACCAGCCGGCGGACGCCTTGGCGCGCATTAACGCGTTCCGCATCGAGCACGACCTGAAGCCGTTGCGCATGGAAGCACGCCTGGCGATCATGGCCCGCGACCAGGCCCGGGACATGATCGAAAAGCAGTATTTCGGCACCAGGAGCCCGGCCGGAAAATCGCTGAAGACCCGGCTGGCCGATGCGGGCTACGCCTACCGGCAGGCGGCGCAGCAGGTCGCGGTCGGCTTTGCCGACGGGCGCACCGTCGTCGAGAACTTGATCAGGCGCGGCGACAGCCGGCAGGTCCTGCTGAACACGGCCTTGACCGAAACCGGTATCGGTTACGCCAATCGCGGCGGTGGCGCGCTGGACCATTACTGGGTCATAACCCTGGCGGAACCGACGCAGCAGGCGGGCGCGGACTGGCAGCGCGATATCCTGCGGCTGGTGAACCGGTACCGCGCCGCCAACAGCCTGCAGGCGGTGCAACTCGACGAAGCCCTCAACCGGTTTGCGCAAGGACATGCCGACGACATGGCCGCCCGGGACTATTTCGACCATGTCACGCCGAATGGCCGGACAGTGGGCGACCGGGCGACAGCCGCGGGCTACCCGTGGCAGGCCATCATGGAAAACCTTGCCGCCGGCCAGCAGGACCCCGCGGAGGTCGTGGCCGGCTGGATCGGTTCGCCGCCGCACCGGCGGGCCATGCTGGCGCCCGATATCGTCGATGCGGGGATCGGCTAACGTTTTCTGGCACGCGATACGGGGCGAACGCAGCAATACCACTACTGGGCCCTGAATATGGGCCGCAAGCGCTAACCGCCGCTTGATCGCGCCGGTCGTAAGCGGCACTCTCCCGGCCACACAACCGGGGAAGGACAGGACATGCGGGAAAACAAACTGAAAACGATGTGGGCGGCGGACAAGGGCGCCCTGAACTGCTGGATGAACACCGACGGCTCGCTGGCCGCGGAGGCGATGATGGCCGCGCCCTGGGATTCCTTCACGATCGACATGCAGCACAGCCTCGTCGACTGGCACTCGGCGCTGGCCATGCTGCAAACCCTGTCGCAGGGCGACCGGCCGATCTTCATGCGCGTGCCATGGCTCGACCCCGCCTGGATCATGCGGGCGCTGGATGGCGGCGCCTATGGCATCGTCTGCCCGATGGTAAACACCCGCGCGGATTGCGAGGCCTTCGTCGGCGCCTGCCGCTATGCGCCCGCCGGCTATCGCAGCTGGGGCCCGGTGCGCGGGCTCAGCTATGGCGGCCCGGACTATTTCAAGAAGGCCAACGAAACCATCGTGACGATGGCCATGATCGAAACCCGCCAGGCACTCGAAAACGTGGACGAGATCATGTCGGTCCCGGGGCTGGACGGCATCTATATCGGGCCGAACGACCTGGCGATCAGCATGGGCTATGAGCCGTCATACATGCCGCAGAACCAGGAAGTCGCGGATGCGTTCGACACCATTCTCGACGCCGCCCAGCGCCACAACCTGGTGCCGGGCATCCATTGCGGCAGCGCCGAAATGGCCGCCGACATGACGAAGAAGGGCTTCAGGTTCTGCACCATCCTGGGGGCAACGCGCCTGATGGTGATGGGGGCGAACGACGCCCTGAGCACGGCCCGCGACCTGCTGCGCAATTAGACCATACGTGCATGAAGGTTCCGCCCGCTGTCCTTTCCGGAGAGCGGGCGGTTGTTAATTTACCGGCCCTTGAACACCGGCTTGCGCTTTTCGACGAACGCCGCTTGGGCCTCCGCCGCATCTTCCGTATGTGACATGGCCACCGTCAGGTCCTGTTCGTAACGGTAGCCGTCCCGCAGGCCGAGATTGTCGGTGGTGTTCAGCGCCTGCTTGGTCACCTTCACCGCCAGCGGGCTTTTCGACGCGATCTCCCGCGCGATCGCCATGGCCGGCTCCATCAGCTTATCCCGCGGCACGCAGGCCTCGACGACGCCCAGTCGGTAGAGTTCCGGCCCCGGCACGCGTTCGCCGGTCAACAGCATGCGCCGTGCCTTGGAGCGGGGAAACAGCATGTTGATGAACTTGGCGCCGCCCATGAGGCCGACATCGATTTCGGGCATGCCGAGCACCGCATTGTCGGAACAAACCAGGATATCGCAGGACGCGGCCAGCGCCAGGCCGGCCCCGAGCGCCGGCCCGTTGATCGCGCCGATCACCGGCTTTTCGCATTCCATGATCGCATAGAAGCTTTCCCGCGTGACCCGGTTGTGCCGCCGGTAAAAGCCCGCCTCGGCGGCGATCCCGCGGCGCTCCTTGATATCCGCGCCGGCGGAAAACATATTACCCGACCCGGTCAGGATAATGACGCGGACATCGGGATCGTCGCTGAAGGTATCGAAAATGCTGGTGATCTCATCGCGGAATTTCGCGTTCTGCGCGTTGACCGGCGGCCGGTCCATCGTCACCATCGCGATATTGTCCGCGATGCTGACCTTGAAGCACTCATAACTCATACTGCGTATTCCCTTTTATTCGCATTTATCGGCCGCAATCCCTCAATCGACATGGATGACCGCCTTGCCGGAAATCTCGCGGTTATAGAGCCGCTCCGCCAGGGTTCCGAGTTCCGCCAGACTACCTTCCGCATCCACATGGACGGACAGTTTTTCGCGCGAAACAAGGTCCACCAGCACGCGCAACCCGTATTTCGCGGGCCGGCGACCGAACTCCGTAAACAGGTACAGCCCGTGATACCGCGCCCGGCCGGCGCGAAAGAAGTCGCCTGCCCTTATGACCGATTCCTCGCCAGCGGAAACGCCGTAATTCACCAGGACCCCGCCCCTGCCGACCAGTTTCAGACTGTCCGCCAGGACCTGCCCACCGACGGAATCCAGGATGCAGTAGAACGGCCCGAATTCCGCCGCGCCCGCCGCGGAATCGCCGATGACGACATGATCCGCGCCGCACATCCGCACCAGTTCTGACAGCGCGTTGCGGCGGATCAGCGCGGTCACGGTGGCGCCCGACAATTTAGCCAGTTGAATGCCGAACAATCCGACGCCGCCGGAAGCGCCGGTCACCATGACGGATTGCCCCACCAGCTGCCCGGCGTTTTCCAGGGCGTACAGCGCCGTCAGCCCGGCGACCGGCAAGGTCGCCGCTGTGGCGCAGGAAACGCTGTCCGGCAGCACCGACATCCATTCGGTTTCAACCGCCGCGACCTCCGCCCAACTCCCCGTATTCATGACGCCAACGACACGTTCGCCCGCGACCGGGCCCGA
>JAQCHR010000188.1 GCA_027619655.1 Pseudomonadota bacterium | reverse complement strand
GAACACGAGTAGAATCAACACTGTGCCACCAGTCCACAAAATTAAACCGGACAGCAGTGGGTCAAGCCCAAGGGTGACAGGAGAAGCAAGCTTGAGGGCGACAGGATCGGAAAGAGGAAATAATGGCGCCGTTACGTCCCCACCTTCACCGTGCTGACCAGCCCGCGCAGGGTCGCGATGACACTGAGCGGGGTGAGCATGCCGGTGGCGGGATTGTCGGGCGACGGGATACCCTCGATGGTCATAGTGAAGCGGGTCGCGTCCGAATCCACCGTGATCGTATGGGTGTTGCGGGTGACGCCGGGATCGGCCCAGATTTCGATGCTGGTCCGGTCCGGCCCGATCCCCGCCAGGCTGAGCGCCACCGCCACATTCACATTGGCCGGAAAGCCGCGTACCGCATCGCGGGCGGAGCCTTCGAAGACCTTCAGCGCCGTGGTCAGGTTGTCGACGCGGATCTGGTTCTGTACCAGATGCGGCGCGCCGATGAGCCCCTTCGGCGGCTTGCGGGTCACCATGCTCACCGAATGGATCGTGCCCTCCCCGGCGGCGCGCACCGCATCGAGGCCGAGCAGCGCGCCGGTCGGCACCAGGATGCGGGCGCCGGTCTGCGCCGCCCGATCCGCCAGCGCCGGGTGATCCAGCAGCGCGCCGCAGCTCAAGGGAATGAAGATCCGTCCCGCCTCGACCGCCGGGCCGGCGATTTCCGCGAACATGGCGGCGGGGGCGCATTCGACGACCACATCGGCGAGCGCCGCCAGATCGCCCAGCCCGACGACTGGCACCGGATTCGCCATGCCGGCCATGCGACCGGCGGCGGCTTCCCGGTCCCGCGCTGATACGGCGACCAGCCGCAGTCCCGGAATGCCCGCATCAAGCCGGCGGGCCACCGCTTCGCCGATCACGCCAAAGCCGCCGATCCCCACCGTCAGTTCCGCTGCGGTCATCTTTTTTCCTCCCCCGTTTCCTGTGTTCCAGCATCGCACGAAACGCCACAATTTGGCCAAAAACACAAGGCATTGATTGAGCCGCCTGCCGACCCGATATTAGGCAGACGCCACTAAAGGGGATACCGCCGTCATGAAAAACCAAATCGCCGCGACCGCGCTTGCCGCCGTCTTGCTGGCCTGTTCCCCCGCCCGCGCCGCCGACGAGCCCGCCAGGCAGGATCCGCAGGCGCTGGTGACCGAGGGCATGCAGAGCCTGATGCAGGCGATGGAGCTGCTGCTGTTGTCGATCCCGCAATTCGAGGCCCCGGTCATGAACGAAAACGGCGATATCATCATCCGCCGCAAAAATCCCGACGGCGCGCCCCGCAAGCGCGACGACGACGCGCCAAACGGCAACGGCGACAGCAACCGCAAGGCGATCTGACGCCGGACCGGACGATGAAAACCCGATCCGAAACCGATTCCATGGGCGCCATCGCGGTGCCCGCAGACCGGTACTGGGGGGCGCAGACGCAGCGCAGCCTGGAATTCTTCTGGATTGGCCAGGAACGCATGCCCGATGCGGTGATCCGCGCGCTCGGCATCGTCAAGCAGGCTGCCGCAACTGTCCACGCGGCCCATGGCGACCTCGACCCCGATCTTGCCGACGCGATCATCCGCGCCGCGGGCGAGGTCATCGACGGGCGCCTGGCGGATCATTTCCCGCTCGTCGTCTGGCAGACCGGCTCCGGCACGCAGAGCAACATGAACGCCAACGAGGTGATCGCCAACCGGGCGATCGAACTGCTGGGCGGCGAGATGGGGTCCCAGCCCCCGGTCCATCCCAACGACCATGTCAATCGCGGCCAGTCCTCCAACGACACCTTCCCGACCGCGATGCATATCGCCGCCGTCACCGAAATCCACGACAGGCTGCTGCCGGCGCTGCGCCACCTGCACGGGTTGCTGGCGGCAAAGGCCGAAGCCTTCGACGGTATCGTGAAGATCGGGCGCACCCATCTGCAGGACGCCACTCCCCTCACCCTGGGCCAGGAATTTTCCGGCTATGCGGCGCAGGCCGCCAACGGCATCGCCCGGATCGAGGCGGCGCTGCCCCGGCTCTGCGCGCTGGCGCAGGGCGGCACCGCCGTCGGCACCGGGCTCAGCACCCGCCCCGGCTTCGATACCGCCATCGCGGCGGAAATCGCCTCCCTGACCGGCCTGCCCTTCATCACGGCGGCGAACAAGTTCGAGGCGCTGGCCGCCCATGACGCCATCGTGGACATGTCCGGCGCGCTGAACGTGCTGGCGGCCGGGCTGAACAAGATCGCCAGTGACATCCGCCTGCTGGGGTCCGGCCCGCGTGCCGGGCTGGGCGAGCTGCGGCTGCCGGAAAACGAGCCCGGCTCGTCGATCATGCCGGGCAAGGTCAACCAGACCCAGGCCGAGGCGCTGACCATGGTCTGCGCCCAGGTCATGGGCAACAACGTGACGATCACCATCGCCGGGGCCAGCGGCCATCTGGAACTGAACGTCTTCAAGCCGGTGCTGATTTACAACCTGCTGCAGTCGGTCGGGCTGCTGGCCGATGGCTGCCGCAGCTTCGCCGACAATCTGGTCGCCGGGATCGAACCGGACCGGGCGCGCATCGCGGCGCTGGTGGATCAGTCGCTGATGCTGGTGACGGCGCTCAGCCCGCATATCGGCTATGACAATGCGGCGAAAATCGCCAAGCAGGCGCAGGCGGACGGTACCTCGCTGCGCGAGGCCGCGCTGGCGCTGGGCCTCGTGACGGCAGAGCAGTTCGATGAATGGGTCGTGCCCGGCGACATGACCGGACCCGACCGGGGTTAGTCGCCCGTCGCGGGAAGCGTCGCGGGGGACCGGAACCGCGCATACAGCCCGCCGAAATCGCCCTGCACCCGGATCAGTGCCGGCACGACGAACAGCACCAGCAGGGTCGTGACCATCAGCCCGAAGACCAGCGTCACCGCCATGGGGATCAGGAACTGCGCCTGCAGGCTGCGCTCGAACAGCAGCGGGGTCAGCCCGCCCATGGTCGTCGCCGAGGTGAGGATCACCGCCCGCAGCCGGTCCTGCGTACCGGCCACGATGGCGTGTTCCATCGCGTCGCCGTTCGCCATGCGCTCGTCGATGCGGCTGACCAGGATGATCGAGTCGTTGATGACGATGCCGGACAGCCCGACCAGCGCCATCATGCTGAGGATGGTGAGGTCGTAACCCAGCAGGAAATGGCCCAGCGTCGCACCGACGAAACCCAGCGGGATGATCGCCAGCACTGCCAGCGGGCGGAAATAACTGGAGAAGACCCAGGCGAGGATAATGTAGATGCCGATCAGCCCGACAATGGCGCCGGCCCGCATGTCGCCCAGGGTCTGCGCCTGTTCTTGCGCCTTGCCCGCGAAACTGACCGTCACCCCGTGGCGCGCGGCGATATCGCGAATGCCGTCGTTTTCCAGCGCCGCCAGCACCTCGTCGGTCGAGGTCACATGGGTGTCGGTATCGGCGGTGACGGCGACCTGGCGGATGCCGTCCTCGCGCAGCACCTGCGAAAATCCGCGCTTGTCGGTCTGCGAGACGATTTCCTCCAGCAGCACCTCGGCGTTACCGGGCCCCCTCAGATACAGCCCTTCCAGGCTGGCCGTATCGGCGCCGCCGCGCGGGAAGCGGACCCGGATCGTCACTTCTTCGTCGCCGCGCGCGAACCGCTTGGCGACCGCCCCCTCGAAGGCGTCGCGCACCTGCCGGCCGACGGTTTCGGTGGTGAAGCCCAGCGCGCGGCCGGTCGGCGTGACCTCCAGCACGGTTTCCGGCTTGCCATAGGGCAGGTTGTCCGAAATCGATTCCACCCCGGGATATTCGGCCAGCAACGCCTGGGTTTCCTTTGATGCGGCCTTGAGCGAATCCAGGTTATCGCCGGAGAGGCGGATATCCACCTCGCGCCCCGGCGGACCGCCCTGCGCGGAGCGGATGGTCAGGAACTCCAGCGCCGGCAGCATCACCGCTCGTGCGCGCCAGGCCTCGATGATCGCATTGGTGCGGATGTCGCGCTGGTCCGACGGGGCCAGTTCGACCGCGACACTGCCCACATGGTCACCGCTGGCGGAAAAACCGGCGCCCTGCTGGCCGCTCGGCGCGCCGACCTTGACCAGCACCATGCGGACCAGCCCGCCCGCGCCGCCGGACAGGTCCTGTTCCGCGTCCAGCAGGCTCTTTTCCAGTCCTTCCAGCATTTCCAGCGTGCGCTCGCGCGGCGAGCCGGCGGTGAACTGGACATTGGCATAGATCGTGTCCGCCTCGGGCGAAGGGAAGAAGGTAAAACCGACCCGGCCGCCGGCGATCAGCCCGATGCTGAGCAGCAGCCCGCCGACGGCAACCGCCAGGGTCACGTAGCGCCAGGTCACCGCCAGTTGCACCCAGGTCCGGAACGGCCCGTCCCGGAATTTATCGAAATTGCGATTGAACCACAGCCGCGCCCGCCACGGCTTGCCGCCGCCCAGCTTCAGGGCGCCGCGCATATGGCCCGGCAGCACAAAGAAACATTCGACCAGACTGGCCAGGATGACCGCAATGATCACCAGCGGAATCGCCTGGATGATCTGGCCGATGATATCGGAAATGACCAGCAGCGGGATGAAGGCCGCTATGGTTGTCAGTGAAGAACTGAAGACCGGCGCCGCCATGCGCTGCGCGCCCGTCACCGCGGCTTCCAGTGGTTCCATGCCGTCACCGGCGCGGGCGGCGGAGTGTTCGCCGACCACGATGGCATCGTCGACGACGATGCCCAGCGCCATGATCAGGCCGAACAGGCTGATCATGTTGATCGACTGCCCGGTCATCTGCATCACCGCCATGGCCGCGAACAGCGATGTGGGGATGCCCATCGCGACCCAGAATGCGGTCGGCGTATTCAGGAAGATGAACAGGATCGCCAGCACGAGGAGCAGCCCGCCGCCGCCATTGACCAGCAGCAGGTCGATGCGGCCACGGATCAGGTCCGCCTGCACATCATATTGCTCCACCTTCAGGTTCGGCGGCAGGGTCGGCAGGATTTCGGCCAGGTAGTCATCCACTGTTTTCGCCACGACCAGCGCGTCGGCAGTGGTCGAGCGCTGGACGTTGAGGTCGATGGCCTGCAGGCCGCGCCGCCAGGCGGTCTCACCGCCATCCTCGAAGCGCTCGCTGACCTCGGCGATGTCGCGCAACAGGATCTTCTGGCCGTTTTCCAGCGCCCGCACCTCGATCCGGCCCAGCCCCAGCGCGTCCTTGCGTTCGCCGACGCTGCGGATCTGCCGTTCCGCCGACCCGGTCGTGTCGCCCGAGGGCAGGTCCTGCGAGGTTTCCCGGATGCGCGCCGCCACGTCGCCCAGGGTCAGGTCGGTTTCCAGCAGCGTTTCCGGCGGAATCTCCACCCAGATCTCGTCGTCCCGCGCGCCGAACAGGGTGATCTTGTCGATGCCCCGGGCCAGCAGGTCATCGCGCATCCGCTTGGCGATGGCTTTCAGCGAGGCTTCCGGATAGGGACCGGAAATCGCCAGCCGCGAGATCGGATCGTAGCGCACCGCGTTGTTGATGACCGGGCTCTCGCTGTCTTCGGGCAAGGTCGTCACCTGCCCCACGGCGGTTTCCACATTCGACAGCGCCGACTGCATGTCGGTGCCGGGATTGAATTCGATAAGGACCTGCGCATGGCCTTCCGTGGACGACGAACGCACCCGCTTGACCCCATCGAGAAAGCGGACTTCCGATTCGACCGCCTGGACGATATTGGCGTCCACATCTTCCGCGCTGGCGCCGCGCCAGTCGACACTGATATTGACGAAATCCAGGCCGAAATCGGGAAAGAACTGCACGTTCATCTCGCGCAGCGAATACACCCCGCTGACGATCATAATCAGCATCAGCAGGTTCGCTGCCGTCCGGTGGCTGGCGAACAGGCGGATCAGCGAGAACCGGAGTCCGGCCTCGCCGGGCGTGTTATCCGTCATCGCTGCGATACCAGGACGCCGGCGCCGACTTCGGGAAAGCGGGTTACCAGCACCGCCTCGCCATCCGCCAGCCCGCCGCGCAGCACCACATCTGACCCCAGCCGCGCCACCACCTCGGTCTTGCGCGCCACCAGCCGGTCATCCACGACGACATAGACCGTATCCCCGCCATACAGGGCCGATTCCGGCAACCGCATCACATCCTTGTATTCCGGCCCCGGCATCTCGACCCGCACGAAGGCGCCCGGCCGCAGGGTGCTGTCCGGCCCCACATCCTGCAGGCTGGCGTAAAGGCTGATGCCGCCGCTCACAGCCTGGATCTGGCTGCCCTCGCGCTCCAGCCGGGCAGCCAGCGGATTGTCCGGATCGCCGCCGCGCCAGTAGATTTTTGCCTTGCGGCCCCGGTATCCGCCATCGGCGTTGAGCGCGGCGAACTGCGCATTGCCGATATGGAACAGGACCTCGAGCCGCGCGGAATCGATCACGGTCGCCACCCGGTCGCCGGTCCCGAGCCGCTTGCCGATTTCCGCCTCGACATCCAGCACGAACCCGTCGAACGGCGCCAGCAGATGGGTTTCCTCAAGATCCCGCTTCGCGCGTTGCAGGGCCACCGCCATGCGGGCGACAGTCGCTTCCTGCTGCGCCACCTTCGCCTGCCAGGTCGCAATGGCGCGCTCACGGTCGGCAACCGCCTGCTCCGCCTGGCTCAGCGCGAGGCGGGCGTCATCCAGCGATTTGTCCGACGATGCGCCGGAGCCGCGCAGCTTCTCGCGTCGCGTCACGTCACGGCGACGGATATCCCGCTGCGTCCGGTCATGCGGCAACTGGGCCTTCACCCCTTCATATTCGGCACGGATTTCGCGCAGCCGCGCCCGTGCCTCATCGAGCTGCGCGGACGTCTCGGCAACGGCGGCCTGGTATTCGAACGGGTCGATTTCCACCAGCAGGTCCTCGCGCCGGACGATGCCGCCATCGCGGAAATTATCGCCGACCGCCACAATCTGTCCGGCGACCAGCGGGCGCAGTTCGACCTGCCGGCCCGCCACGACCTCGCCGAACAGCGTAAGGTCCGGCTGGAAATCAGTGACCCGGGCGGGCACAGTTTCGACGATCCAGGATTTTTCCTGCACCGCGTTGC
>JAQCHR010000187.1 GCA_027619655.1 Pseudomonadota bacterium | reverse complement strand
AAGGCGTCGACCGGCGCGACAAGCGGAATGGAGCGCAGGGCAATCTGCAGCACGCCGAGGCGGGTCAGCTTGTCGTCCAGCCCCGTGACCTTGCCGGCGAAGCCGTCGCCTGCGACGCTATCCGGTAGGGCGGCGATGAACGGCCCGCCCTTGCCGAGCGTCTCCATTTCTTCGATGCCGGCAACGACCGTATCCACGTTCAGTCCCGTCATGCCGACGATCCGTTCGGCATCCTCGATCGATCCGGTCGTCCGCTCATTCAGGGTCTCGATCAGGCCGGTCCGGGCCTCGTGCAGCATGCGCAGCCGGTCCAGAAGATACGCCGCCCGCTTGTCGAGAGGCTCCCGCGCCGGATTGTATTCGTCCGTCAGCCCGGTTTCCCGCGCCAGATGGGCGACAACGGATTTCATGCTGGCTTCAAGCTGATTGCTACGCTCCACTTCCGCCTTCATGGCGCCTTCCGTCGCCGCCAGGCGTACGTCCAGTTCGGCGCGGACCGATGAGATCCGGTCGTAATCCGCATGCGACAGCGCCAGTTCCTGCCGGGTTTCCGAAATCAGGGTTTCCAGATCCGCGTTCTCGCGTTCCTTTTGCGCAACCGAACGCCGAGCATCCGCCAGGCTTTCCGCCAGTTCCGACCGCGCCGCGCGGATGCGCTGCAGGTTTTCCCGTTCCTCCGCCAGCGCCCGCGCAATCTCCTGTTTTCCCGCGCGAAGCTCGGCCACCGTTTCCTCGGATTGCCGCAATGCAACCTGGTACCGGTCCAGCTTGCCCAGCAGGTTGGCCCGCGCCTGGTATCCCTTCTTGCGCTCGGCGGCGGCTTCCTGCAGGTCGGAACGAATGGAATTCAGGGAATCCTTCAGCAGCAAATCCAGCCCGGTCATGCTCCGGAGATCCGTTTCCAACTGGGTCAGATGCTGTCGCATGACGCTCCGGGACTGGGTAATCGCCGCGACATTGGGTGATTTCGCCGTATTGGCGACCGTCTTCGCCCTGGCTTTCGCCTCCAGCTCATCCGCCCAGGCAAACTGGCGGAAGAGGTCCTGCTGGTTCTGCCGCAGCTTGCCGGTGACCTCGGCAACCTTGCGTTGATAAATACCAATTTCGTCCAGCAGGTCTTCATAGGCCACGCGCGACTGTTCCAAGCGACTGTCACGTTCGGCGACAAATTGTTGTCCATAAAAGGAAAAAACCGTTCCGCCGGCGATCCAGACAGCGGCAAGCGCAAACAGCGCCGCGATACAAATCTGCAGGCGCGCCGTAAGCCGCAGGAACCGGACCCGGCCGTTGGAGCGAAGCAGCAACTCGCGCTCACGGAAAGCGCGCACAAAAAAACGCCGTGACCACGACGCCTGCGTTGCTGAACCTGCGCTATCCACCCTGTTCACACAGCCCGAATCCCGGGCGTAACGGCATTGCCCACACGGTACGCCCCTTCAGATTTCCACCCACCGGTTCTTATATTTTGGAAAACGGTAAAATTTGCAGCCGGTGGTGACAAGCTGAATCAGCACGCCGAAAAAGAAATTTTAAAAACCGCCGTGAATCAACGCACTGGATTCTCCGGACCGCGTCCCCGAAAGGCATCAATGAATGCGGCGGCGGGTTTTTCATCGAATCTATCCATCCGCAGCGTCCGCCGCCACGCCGTCAGGATGAGTTTTTCTTCCAGTCCCGCACGCGGGACCGCGACAATTCCGCTCCAGGGACCGTTGAACAGCCCGGCCCAGTCGCGCAGCCGGTCCAGCACCGCCGGACCAGGCTTGTCATAGAAGATGACGATCATGCCGTGCTCAAGCGAATGCACCAGATTGACCCGGCTTTGCGCGCTTTCATAGAAACCGGGATCGATCCAGACCGGATAGTGATTTCCCGAGGTTGGCGGATCGGTCGCAAACTGGAGCGGCTGGCCGACGGGAACATGGGTGCGCCCCTCGCTCGGCGCGA
The DNA here is from genome assembly GCA_027619655.1 of Pseudomonadota bacterium. Taxonomy (GTDB): domain Bacteria; phylum Pseudomonadota; class Alphaproteobacteria; order UBA8366; genus MarineAlpha4-Bin1. The sequence goes on along the minus strand of JAQCHR010000187.1, from coordinate 5,135 downwards.
CCTCGACCTGCGACAGGGCCGCCTGTCCTGCCTGCGCCAGTTCCTCGAACGACGCCGCGCGGTTATGACTGCTGTAAAACCCGTAGGCCCCGGCCAGCAGCGCGACGCCGCAGGCCGCAAGAAAGGCGTATTTCCAGCGGAACCCGCCCGATTTCGGCTTCTCCGCCGCCGAATTGCCACTCGCCGGCCGTTTGCCGCCGCGTTTCGCAGACTTTGCCATCGATTGCCCGTCCGTGCCTCGTTGCCCCGTTTATCCCGGCTTAGTGGAGTGTCGCTTCCGTCGGCACCGGCAGCAATTTTTCCCGCTCCTGGCGTTCGTCGAATATCCGGTTGACCAGGTTCAGCACCACCGCCCCTCCTTCGTCGATACCGTGTTTTTCGCAATGCAGGATACAGCCGGCGAGCAGCGATCCGAAGCAGACGGTGTCCAGGTCCTTCATCGATTTCGCCTCGGCGATCATGTCGCGGGCGGCGGCGCCGAAGGTTTCGACGACCTGATCCAGGAACGCAAATTCGGCATCCGGTTCAATCATGGGTAACCCTTTCCAGGCCCTGCCGGGGGGCGAGGCCCTCGCTATTGTCCATCCTTCTTCGCGGAACCCCGGCGATGTTCTTCAACGAGGCTCCGACAATATAACCCAATTTGCCGATGCAAACTGAAAATATCGTGAAGCTGAAACGGGTTGACCGCCGAAAGCCCGCGTATTGCGGCCTAACGCGCCAGCCGGCGCATCACCCGGGCGACGAGGCCGCGCAATATCCGGCGGCGCAAAAGACCCGGTATAATCGTAATCCGGCGCAGCGGATCGGTCACCAGCACGGTCCGGCGGCCCATCGCGGCCAGCGCCTGGCGGGCCACCGAATCCGCACTCAGCATATAGGGCATGGGCCGGTCCGGCATGGCCGCGCGGTCAAAGAATTCGGTCCGCGTGCCGCCGGGACACAGCGCCAGAACGTCCACCGGTTCGTCCCGCAGCTCCGCTGCCAGCCCTTCGGCATAGAACAGGTCGAAGACCTTGCTGGCGGCATAGGTCGTCATATAGGGCACCGCCTGGAAGGCGACGACGCTGGACACGATCATGATCCCGGCGCGGGTCCCGGCCCGGTGCGCGCGCGCCGTCATCCCCGGCAGCAGGGCCCGCGTCAGTTCCACCACGGCGGTGACATTCACCGCCGCCATCTCCCGCTCCACCGCCATCGGGTTATCGGCGACGGCGCCGAACCGTCCCAGACCCGCATTGTTGACCAGGAAATCGATTTCCAGCGCTTCGGCGCGGTCGATCACGGCGGCACGCCCCGCATCGGTCGCCAGATCGGCGATCACCGTTTCCAACTGCCGGCCGTCGGCGGCCAGCGCCAAGGCCAGCGCCGCCAGCTTTTCGCCGTTGCGGCCCGTCAGCAGCAGATGCGTGGAGACCGGCAGCGCTTCGGCCAGGGCCTTGCCGATGCCGCTGGTCGCGCCCGTAATCAATGCGTATCGATACTGCATTTTCCCTATTCTCCTGTTGCCCGCAGTCTACTATGGCAAAGAAGGAAGGAACACATATGCGCGCCTGGCAGCGAATGCTGAGCGGACGGCGGCTTAACCTGCTGGAGCCGTCGCCGCTCGACATTGAGATTGAGGATATCGCCCACGGCCTGTCGCGGGTCGCGCGCTGGAACGGGCAGACCAATGGCGAATGGGCCTTTTCGGTGGCGGAGCATTCGGTGCTGGTCGAAAGCCTGACCCGGCGCTTCCGCAAGAATATCCCGCCCGCCTGGCGCATGGCCGCGCTGTTGCACGATGCGGCGGAATACGTCATCGGCGATCTGATATCGCCTTTCAAGGCTGCCGTCGGGTTCGACTACAAGGGCTTCGAGCACAGCCTGCAGGGCGCCATCCATATCCGCTTAGGCATCGCCGCCATTCCGCCGGACAGCGCGCTGAAGCTGATCAAGCGGGCGGACCGCGCCTCGGTCTATCTCGAGGCGGTCCAGCTGGCCGGTTTCACGCCGGCGGAGGCAAAACAGATATTCGGCAGCCCGCGCGGCATTGAAAACATCGCCCTTTCCCCTGTCCCGCCCGCACAGGCGAAACAGATTTTCCTCGACAGGTTCGAATTGCTGGCCGGATTGATCTAGGATCGTCACGGCGCACCGCATATCCCGGCTCTACAGGAGGGTTACAGAATGTCCGTTGAAATCGCCCGGTTATCGGCCACCGATTTGCTGCGGCGTTATCGGCGCCGCGAACTGTCCCCGGTCGAGGCGGCCGAAGCGGCGCTGGCGCGCATCGAAGAATGCAACGGCGTGGTCAACGCCTTCCGCATCGTCGATGGCGACCGCGCGATGGCGGACGCAAAGGCTTCCGAGGCGCGCTGGATGGCAGGCGCCCCGATGGGCCCGGTCGATGGCGTGCCGGCCTCGGTAAAGGATATCGTGCTGACAAAGGGTTGGTCGACGCTGCGCGGCAGCCGGACCATCGACCCGGACCAGCCCTGGGACGATGACGCACCCAGCGTGGCGCGGCTGCGCGACAGCGGCGCGGTGCTGCTCGGCAAGACGACGACGCCGGAATTCGGCTGGAAGGGCGTCACCGACAGTCCGCTGACCGGCATTACCCGCAACGCCTGGAACCCCGAGCGCACGCCGGGCGGCTCCAGCGGCGGCGCGGCGGCGTCGGCGGCGGCGTTCATGGGCCCCCTGCACCAGGGCTCGGACGCGGCCGGGTCGATCCGCATTCCCGGCGCCTTCAGCGGCGTCTTCGGTCACAAGCCGACCTTCGGCGTGGTGCCCAACTATCCCCTGCCCGGCCATATCGGCAGCCTGGCCAATATGGGCCCGCTGACCCGCACGGTGACCGACGCGGTGATGATGCTGAACGTGCTGGCGCAGCCCGATTTCCGCGACTTCTTAGCCCCGCCCCTGCCGCGCCGCGACTATCTGGAAGGGCTTGACGACGGCGTCGCCGGGCTGCGCATCGCCTATAGCCCAACCCTGGGCGGCCACGGCTGGGCCGACGCCGATGTCGCCGACGCGGTCGCGGCGGCGGCCAAGGTTTTCGAGGAATTGGGCGCGACGGTCGAGCTGGCCGACCCCGACATGGGCAACAGCCGCACGCTCATCGAGACCCTCTGGTACGCCGCCGACGCCTGGCTGGTGGATCAGATGACCCCGGAAAAAGCCAAACTGATGGATCCCGGCCTGCTCGATGTCGCCGAAGCCGGTCGCCGATTGTCGGTGCTGGATCTGGTCGGCGCGCACGCCGCCCGCATCGATCTGGGCGTGCGCATGGCGCGCTTTCACGAAAATTACGATCTGTTGTTGACGCCGCAGATGCCGCTGGAGGCGTTCGAGGCGGGACGAGATTATCCCGCGGGCCGCGACATGTCGGAATGGGTCGACTGGTGTCCCTTCACCTACCCCTTCAATCTCACCATGCAGCCGGCCGCCTCGGTGCCGTGCGGCTTCGGCGACGAGGGCATGCCGGTGGCCTTCCAGCTGGTCGGCCGGCGCTACGACGACGCCACGGTGCTGCGCGCCGCCCGCGCCTACGAACGGGCATTTCCGTTCAGAATGCCCGAGGGCTATGTTTAGGGGCAGGTTCTCTCTTGCGATGTCAGGCGTTTTAACGGCAATTATTAGCCAATGCCTGCCCTTCAGAAAAAGCTAATAGTACGCGGCCCACCAGAGCACTATCGCTAATCGGTACGACGCGATGGCGATGAGAAGCTCGCCGTAATCACCTCGGCCTATGATTTGCAAGCGGCGATGAGCCGTCTTCACAGTATGCTTCCGCCATCGGGCGCGAGAGAAAAATTAAGGAGAATATTTATCCATGTCGAAACAAGTGACGAGCGAGGCCAAGCCGAAGCTGATCGTACGCAATGCGCGGACCGAAGACGAAACGGAGATTCTCGAGCTTTGCCGGAAGATCTACGTCAAGAAGGAGTTGATCTATTCCCGGGACCAGCTGCATGGCCAGCTGCACAACTTCCCGGAGGGAATATTTGTCGCCGTTTTTGACGGACACGTTGTTGGTTACTGCGCCACGTTCTGCGTCGACGAGACGATCGCCTTCGCCCCGCATAACTGGTTCGAAATTACCGGCGGAGGTTATGCGTCCCGCCATGATCCGGAAGGCGATTGGCTGTACGGCATGGAGGTCGTCGTGGACCCTGATTACAGGGGATTGCGGATTGGGCAGCGTCTCTACACCGCGCGCAAGGCGCTTGCCACACGGCTGGGGTTAAAAGGAATTGTCTTCGGTGGGCGTATACCGGGATTGGCCAAAAGCTGGAAAACCATCGGTTCGGCGGAGAAGTATGTGACGGCCGTTGCCGAGAAACGGCGGCGCGACACTGTGCTGACATTCCAACTGCGCAATGGCTTCGAGGTTCATGGCGTTCTCCCCGACTATGTGCCGGACGACGAACCGTCGATGGGCTACGCGGCGCATCTTTTTTGGCGCAATCCCAAGTATCAAGAAATCAAGTCGCTTGCAGGTCGCCAACGGGGCCGTCTGCCCGACACGGTTCGCATCGGGGCCGTCCAGTATCAGCAACGCCGCGTTGCCTCGTTCGAGGAGTTCGCGCAACAAGTTAAATATTTCGTCGACGTCGTCGCCGACTACAAAGGCGATTTCGTCGTTTTTCCCGAACTATTCACCTTGCAACTACTGTCGGTGGAAAATGAACAGATTCCGGCTTCGGAAGCCATCGCGCATTTGACGCGGTACACCGAAGAATTTGCTGAGCGAATTAGCGGTCAGCTTTAATATCAACATCATTGGCGGCTCCCACCCGACACGGGAAGAAAATGGCGATATTTTAAACATCTGCTATGTCTGCCTGCGCGACGGTTCCATCCACCGGCAGGCCAAAATCCATCCAACTCCCAACGAGCGTTACTGGTGGAATATCCGGGGCGGGTCGGAATTATCTACTATCATGACCGATTGCGGTCCGATCGGCGTCACTATTTGCTATGACTCCGAGTTCCCGGAACTTGCCCGCCATCTTGCCGACCAGGGAGCGCAGATTCTCTTTGTTCCCTTTTGTACCGATGAACGGCAAAGTTACCTTCGGGTCCGTTATTGCGGCCAGGCGCGCGCTGTTGAAAACCAGTTTTACGTCGTCTTGGCCGGCAATGTCGGC
>JAQCHR010000186.1 GCA_027619655.1 Pseudomonadota bacterium | reverse complement strand
GGCACGGGTTTGTCCTTGGTGCCGATGGCGTGCAGCACGCCGGTGATCGCCAGGTAGTTCAGGTCATGCCCGGCCACCTTGGCCAGCGGGCCGGTCTGCCCCCAGCCGGTCATGCGGCCATAGACGAGTTTCGGATTCAGCGCGGCGCAGTCGTCCGGGCCGAGGCCCAGCTTTTCGGTGACGCCGGGGCGGAACGGGTCGATCAGCACATCGGCACCGGCGACCAGCCGCTTGACCGTGGCGATGCCGTTGGGGTGCTTCAGGTCGACCGACACCGAATGCCGGCCGCGGCGGCCGATATCGGCCTTCACCGGCTGGCCGAGGCCGAGGCCCGGGTCGGTGTTGCGGTCGATGCGCAGGACATCCGCGCCCATGTCGGACAGCAGCGCGCAGCACAGCGGCGCCGGGCCGATCCCCGCCAGTTCGACGACTTTCACCCCGACCAGCGGGCCGCTGCGTTTCCCGGTCTCACTCATCGCCTCAATTCCTTTCGTTCACACCCGTCCGTACAGATTGGTTCCATCGGGCTGCAGTTCCCGCGCCATCAGCCCGGCCACGACCAGGTAATTCAGATGGGAGAGGGTTTCGCCCAGCGCGAAGGTGATGTTCTGGCCGTCCATCGCCCTGGGGAAGATCTCCGCCGCCAGCGCCGCCGCCGTCATCGGCACAGCGCATTTTGCGAGGAATTCCTCCAGCCGTTCAAGATGGTGGCTCTTCAGGTAGTCCAGCCGCGCATGCAGCCCGGCAAAGGGCTTGTCATGCGACGGCATCACATAGGTATTGGCCGGCAACTGCCGCAGCTTTTCGATGGAATAGAGGAACTCCGCCAGCGGGTTGGCGTCCGGCTCCGCCGCCTGCACCGCCACGATGGGGGTGATCCGCGGCAGCACCTGATCACCCGCGATCATCAGTTCCAGCGATTCGCAATACAGGCAGGCATGTTCCGGCGCATGGCCGGTGCCGACCACGACCCGCCAGGCGCGGCCGCCGACATCGAAGCGCATGCCGTCATGCATGCGGTAATAGCTGCGCGGGATCGGGCTGACCAGCTTCGGGTAGCGCAGCCCGCCCTTGCGGGTATCCGCCACCAGTTCTTCCGAACAACCGGCGACGCGCAGGAAGGCCGCCTGCTCGTCCAGCAGCGACGGGTCCGTATCCAGGCTGAGGCTGCGCGCGTGCAGCCATTCGATCTGCGTCATCCACAGCCCGACACCCAGCCGCCGGCACAGCCAGCCCGCCATCCCCGCATGGTCGGGGTGGAAATGGGTGACGATGACCCGGTGCACCGGCCGCCCGGCCAGCATGCCGCCGAGCAGGCCTTCCCAGATCGCGATGCTGTCCTCGCTGTGCACGCCCGTATCGACGATGGTCCAGCCGCTGCCGTCCTCCAGCAGCCACAGGTTGATGTGGTTCAGCCGGAACGGCAGCGGCATACGCAGCCAGTGAATGCCCGGCGCGATCTCGGCCGTCTGGCCGGATGCGGGGATTTCGATATCGTGATATTCGATGGTATCGGGCATAAAATTCTAGGACGAACCGTAGTTGACCAGCTCGCCGGTGGTGCCGTAGCCCGCGGCTTCGGGAATCCGGATGAAGCGGCCGCCATCGACCTCCTCCACCGTCGGCAGGACCGTGACGACCGGCGTCGCGCGCGCCGCGGCGACCGCGTCTTCGGCCGTCGCGGAACGGCCCAGCTTGCCCAGGTTCATGCGGGTCGGGAACACCACGGTGCGCCGCTTGGCTTCCGCATCCGCCAGCGCCTGCGCCGGGTTGATCCAGACCGAATCGACCGATTCCGTGCCGTCATGCATTGCCAGCAGCCGTTCCGGCGCATGGGCGACGAAGAAATGCGTATCGAAGCGCCGGCGCTGCCATTCCGGCGTGATCCAGTGCGCGAAGGGCACCAGCAGGTCGCAGGCAAGGTCAAGGTCTTCCGCCTCGACGATGTCGCGGATGACGATGTCGCCCACATCCAGCGCGGCCCGGTATTTTTCCGCAATGCGTTCATGGCGTTCGGGATCGATCACCCTGTCACCGCCATGCGGCCGCGCCAGCAGGATACCGGCCTCCTCGAAGGTTTCGCGGATCGCCGCCACCAGGAACGCCATCCGGTCTTCCGGGATGCCGCCGCAGCGGCTGCACAGTCCCGGGTCGGCGTCGCCGGGATCGACCTTGCCGCCCGGAAACACCAGCGCGCCGGAGGCGAAATCGATCTCCCGGTGGCGCACGACCATAAAGACCTCAAGGCCGGAATCGCCGTCCCGGACCAGCAGGACGGTCGATGCGCCGACGGCTTCGACGGGGGTTTTCTTTTCGGCGGGCGGGGTCGCGGCGTCGCTGGGCATAGGGGGCTTCCGGTGGTTGGGATTCGGCCAAATTTTGTTTGCCGGATAATTATTAGGCTCCTAACATAAAAAGCAACTGCCGTGACAGTGAATGCCGAAAAAGGAAAACCGCGCCATGTTCACCGAAGACCAGATCGCGATCCGGGACGCCATCGAGAAAATCTGTAGCGATTTCGGCGATGAATACTGGCTGGACCGGGACCGGACAGGCGAGTTTCCCGAGGATTTCTTCCAGGCCTTCGCCCAGGGCGGCTGGCTGGGCATTGCCATGCCAGAGGAGTACGGCGGCGCCGGGCAGGGCATCACCGAAGCCTCGCTGATGATGCAGGCCATCGCCGAATCCGGTGCGGGGTTCAGCGGCGCCTCGGCGATTCACATGAACATTTTCGGGCTGAACCCAGTGGTGGTGTTCGGCACCGACGAACAGAAGCGCCGCATGCTGCCGCCACTGATCGCGGGCAAGGAAAAGGCCTGTTTCGGCGTCACCGAACCGGATGCGGGGCTGGACACGACCAACCTAACGACCCGTGCCGAAAGGCAGAGCAATGGCGGCTATATCATCAACGGCCGCAAGATCTGGACCTCCACCGCGCAGGAAGCGGACAAGATCCTGCTGCTGGCCCGGACCGCGCCGCGCGACGCGAACAAGAAACGGGCCGAGGGGCTGAGCCTGTTCTACACCGATTTCGACCGCAACTATATCGAGGCGCGGGAGATCGAAAAGCTTGGCCGCAAATGTGTCGATTCCAACGCGGTCTTCATCGACGGGTTGCCGGTGCCGCAGGAAGACCTGATCGGCGAGGAAGGCAAGGGCTTCTATTACCTGCTGCACGGGTTGAACCCGGAGCGGATCATGGTCGCCGCCGAAGCCGTCGGGCTGGGCCGGGCAGCGTTGCGCAAGGCGGCACACTACGCCACCGAACGCGTCGTCTTCGACCGGCCCATCGGCCAGAACCAGGGCATCCAGCACCCGCTGGCGAAAAGCTGGTGCGAGCTGGAAGCCGCCAACCTGATGACCTTCCGCGGCGCCGAACTGTACGACAAGGGGCTGGATTGCGGCGCGGAAGCCAATGCGGCGAAATACCTGGCCGGCGAGGCCGGCTTCACCGCCTGCGAACGCGCGGTCATGAGCCATGGCGGCATGGGCTTCGCCAAGGAATACCATGTGGAGCGCTACCTGCGCGAAAGCATGCTGGCCCGCATCGCCCCGGTCAGCCGCGAGATGATCCTGAACTATATTTCGGAAAAGGTCCTGGGGATGCCGCGTTCGTATTGAGGGGAAGGCCAATATGAAGATCACCCGAATCTATACCGACGAATCCGGCGAGACGCATTTCGACGAACACGACGAACCCGGCATCGAGTTCCGCAGCAATGCCGGGTATTCGCGCGTCATTGATGCCTATGGGCTCGCCTTCCGGGAAACCGAACCGCTGGGCGACAGGCCGGCGCTGGGCGACTGGCACACCGCGCCGCAGCGGCAGTATGTGATGTTCCTGCGCGGCGAAACCGAGATCGAGGTCAGCGACGGCGAAAAACGCATCTTCCGGACGGGCGATGTGTTCCTGGTCGAGGATACGACCGGCAAGGGCCATCGCAACCGGCGGCTGAGCCCCGAACCGGAATTGTGGGCCTTCGCGCGGTCGCGGTAAGCCGCAGGCGGTTTACATCAGCCTGAGATCGCCGGTCAGCCGGTCGATATCCGCAATCGCCGCCGGGCCGATGCCAAGGCAGGTGATGGTGCCTTCCGCCACCACCGTGCGGCCGGCATCGCGGATCAGATAGGCGGGGATCGAGGCCGCCTCCGCCCGTTCCAGCAGGTCCAGCAGCGCCAGTTCCGACAGGCCCTTGAGGACGATCTTGGGCATGCCGCATTGCAGCCAGGCCCGCTGCGCGTCCGCCGGGGATACGAGGAACGCCGATACCGAGGCATGCGCCACCTGCGCCGCCATCTTGCCCGGCGGCAGCGCCAGCGCCGTATTGACCACCATCACCTGTTTCATCGACGCAATCTGCCCGCAGGCACCGGAAACGGCAACAACGCAACGGAAGCATATGGCGGGCCCCCCCGGCCGCGATAATGCTTCCCGGGGAAAACAATGCTATATTCTGAAGGTTTGTTTCGCGGGATTTGTATTTGGAGAGAAACCGGCCATGAGTTTAGTGCTTGTCGGCAGCGCCCTTGGCGGCATTGGCCTTTTCTTGCTCGGCATGCGGTTGATGACCGAAGGGCTGAAGGTCACGGCCGGGGCGATGTTGCGCAAAATTCTCGCCCGCTGGACCCGCACGCATTTTCGAGGATTATGTTCGGGAATCCTGATAACCGGCGTCGTGCAATCGTCCAGCCCCGTGACCGTCGCCACCATCGGCTTCGTCAATGCCGGCGTGCTGACACTGGGCCAGGCCATGTGGGTGATCTTCGGCAGCAATGTCGGCACGACGATGACCGGCTGGATCGTCGCCATCGTCGGGTTCGACATCAAGATCGAAGCCTTCGCCATGCCCCTGCTTGGCATCGGCATGTTTTTGACACTGACCGGCACCTCCACCCGGCGCGGCGCACTGGGCGAGGCGATTGCGGGATTCGGCGTCTTCTTTCTGGTTATCGCGACGCTGAAAAGCGCCTTCGCGGGGCTCGGCGAGTCGATCGACCTCGAAGGGATGGTCGGCGGCGGCGTGCTGAACGACGCCCTGTTCGTCTTGGCCGGATTCATCCTGACCACGCTGGTGCAGTCCTCCAGCGCCGTCATCGCCATCGCGCTGATGGCGGCGGGCGGCGGCATTCTGAGCATCGAGCTGGGCGCAGCACTTGTGATCGGCGCCAATGTTGGAACGACGAGCACGGCGCTGCTCGCGGTGTTGGGCGCGACACCGAATGCAAAACGTGTCGCCGTCAGCCATGTTGCCTTCAACGTGCTGACTGGCGCAACCGCCCTGGCACTGCTGCCTGTGATGATGTTCGCGGTCCAGCTGCTGGAGCAGACTCTATCGCTTGAAGCCGGACCGACGACGACTCTGGCCCTGTTTCACACGGTTTTCAATATCCTTGGCGTTCTGATTATCTGGCCACTCACAGAACACCTCGAACGCTGGCTCGCAAGCCGTTTTGTAACTGCCGAGGAAAACGAAGGCCGTCCGCAATTTCTGGACAGGAACAGCCTCGAAATACCGGCGCTCGCGGCCAACTGCGTATTGTTGGAAATGCGCCGCGTCGCGGATGTTTCGCTGGATATCGCCCGAACCGCACTCACCGACCCGTCGGTGTCCCTCGAACGCCTGCGCCGCCGCAGCGAGATCATCCAACGCCTGAACGACGAAATCGTCGCGTATATTCAAAGCCTCAGTATGGCGAAGAAATCGGCAGCGGTCGCGGAAGCCATGGCCCATCCGATCCGCGCCTTGTGGCATTTTACCGAGATCGCGGAACTGGCGCTGGCAACCGCATCCCATCGTCGCGAAATCGAGGCCCTGCCGGAAGCACATCGAAAGAAAATCGCCGCATATGCCGCGCTGATCGTCGCCGAATTGGATGCCGCACGCCGCAGCTTCACGGATCCCACGTTGGCGGGACCGGACGAGGCGGCAACGGAATCCGTCTACCAGCAGGTAAAGACCGTCGTCCTCGTTGCCGCCGCCAACGGCGAGATAAACGCCGGTGAAGCCGAAACCGCTCTGGAGACACTGAGCAATATGAAAACGACCCTGCGTTACCTCAACAGAGCCAGCAAACGGCTCGGCGCGGTGACGGCGCTTGTGCATGTGGACGCGCCGCAACCGGAAGAACGGTTCAATAGCGAAGCCCCACCGGTTGCGACGCCCTGACAGAATCATGGGTAAGGGAATATTTCCCGTCGGCAGGAACAGCGCAGTATTGACCGCCATGACCCGTTTCATCGACACTAGCGTTTCAGTTCGCGGAAATAACCGCGACGCAATTCGCATCTCTCCCCTGAACCAGACCGATGGAACCCCTATGTACGGCAAGATCGTTACCGAACCGCCGCGCCCGTCCCCGGAACTGCTAAAGCAGTTCGAGGGGATCTGGACATCTACCATTTCTGACGCGATGGGCCGGCATGGCGTGCTTGACCCGGACATCCAGCCGCTCTTCGCCCCGGTCAATGTCATCGGCGTCGCGCTGACGGTCATCAACTACCCGAACGATAACATCACCACGCACCGCGCGCTGCAGATGGCCCGGCCGGGCGATATCCTGGTCATCGACGAGGGCCGCGGCAATGTGACCGGGTCGTTCGGCCACAACATGTCGCTGAATGCGCGGGCGCGCGGCGTGCTCGGGCTTGTCAGTTCCGGCCATGTCCGCGATGCGCGGCTGCTGCGCGAGGAACAGTTTCCGGTGTTCAGCCGCGGCGTCTGCCCCCGGTCGGCGCAGAAGAACCATCCCGGCGCCATCAACGTGCCGGTCAGCGTCGGCGGCATCGTCGTGCAGGCCGGCGATATCGTCATCGGCGACGATGACGGGGTGGCCGTCGTGCCGCTCGCCTTCGCCGAGGAAGTTCTGGCGAAAGCGCGGGAACGGCAGCAGATGGAGCACGATCAGGCGGAAGGGATCCGCACGGGCGATCAGGCGCTGGGAATTCTCTATGGCGAAAACTGGGCCGCGACCCGGACCGCCGATACGCTGAAGGAAATCAGGACGCTGACGTCGAAATCATAAGTCAGGCGGGTATCTCACCCTGGACCTGGCTGCGGTGCATGATGCGGCGGGCCGATTCATCGAACGGCGCCCGCCGG
>JAQCHR010000185.1 GCA_027619655.1 Pseudomonadota bacterium | reverse complement strand
AAAAGCCTCTATTGCCAGCCCGTCGTCGATGCAACCCTAATCATCCGTGACTATATGTTCGTAGGAACCAGGAATATCATGCAGGCTTTCAAGGTGTTGGGAATGCGCGGCAACTTCAGGACACACATCATGCGATGGGGCGGGGTCGGCGCCGTACTGGCGTCGCTCCTCTATCCCGCCGGCGCCCGGGCCGCCGACGAACTGAATATCTATTCGCACCGGCAACCGTTTCTGATCGACCCGTTCATTGATGCCTACACGAAGAAAACCGGGGTGAAGGTCAATATCGTGTACGCCTCCAACGGGCTGGCGCAGCGGCTGCAGGCCGAACGGGAGAACAGCCCGGCCGACCTGGTGCTGACCGTCGATATCGGGCGGCTGATGGTCTATGCGGACAAGGACCTGCTGGCGCCGATCGAGTCGGCGATCCTGGATAAGAACGTCCCGCCGCATCTGCGCGATCCGAAAAACCGCTGGTTCGCCCTGTCGAAGCGGGCGCGGATTGTCGCGGTGTCGAAGGAACGCGTTGAAAAGGGCGCGATCCAGCGGATCGAGGATCTGGCCGACCCGAAATGGAAGGGGCGGTTGTGTTCGCGTCCCGGCAGCCATGTCTATAACCGGGCACTGACCGCATCGCTGATCGCCGCGCATGGCGAGGCGAAGGCGGAGGAATGGGCGCGCGCCTTCGTGGCGAACCTGGCCCGCCGGCCGCAGGGCGATGACCGGGCGCAGATCAAGGCGGTATTCGAAGGGGTTTGCGACGTCGCGATCATCAACAATTACTATTACGGCAAGCTGAAATTCGATGAGGACCCGGCAAAGCGCGAATGGGCCGATGCCGTTGATATCGTGTTCACCAACCAGCAGGACCGGGGCAACCACGTCAATATTTCCGGCGGCGGGGTTGCGCGGTATTCCAAACACAAGCAGCTGGCGACCGAATTCCTGGAATTCCTGACCGGGGCCGAGGCCCAGAACCTCTACGGCGAAATAAATTTCGAATACCCGGTCAATCCGGCCGTGCCCGAAACGGCGGAACTGCGCTCCTGGGGTGAATTCAGGGAAGACCGGTTGCCGATTTCCCGCATCGCCGAACTGGCGCCGGCGGCGCAGAAAATAATCGACAGGGTTGGATGGTAAGCACCGAAGCCCAGACGGGGCCGGCCCGGGCGTCCCTTGGCCTGCCCAGCCGCTGGTCGGTCCTCACGCTGCTCTGCGCGGTGTTCCTGCTGGGACCGATCCTGGCGGTGTTCTATGCCGCGACGGGCGACAGCGACGGATTGTGGCGGCATCTGTCGCAAACTGTGCTGCCCGGCTATGTCGCGAATACGCTGATCCTGATGGCGGGCGTCGGGGCGCTCAGCCTGCTGTTCGGCGTCAGTTCGGCCTGGGTCGTCACGCGCTACGAATTCCTCGGCCGGCGGCCGCTGGAATGGCTGCTGCTGCTGCCTGCGGCCGTTCCCGCCTATATCATCGCCTATACCTATACCGACTTCCTGGAATATGCCGGGCCGGTGCAGGGCATGCTGCGCGCCGCCTTCGGCTGGCACTCCGCGCGGGATTACTGGTTTCCCGAGATCCGGTCGATGGGCGGCGCGATCCTGGTCATGGGGTCGGTGCTCTATCCCTATGTCTATATGATGGCGCGGACGGCGTTCAAGCTGACGCCCTATTCGCTGTTCGAGATCGCGCAGATCCACAATCAGGACCTGTTCCGCAAGGTCGGGCTGCCGATGGCGCGGCCGGCAATCGCCGCGGGTCTCGCGCTGGTGCTGATGGAAACCATGTCCGATTTCGGCACGGTGGAGTATTTCGCGGTGCAGACGCTGACGCTGGGCATCTTCAATGTCTGGCTGGGCATGAACAACCTGCCGGCTGCGGCGCAGATCGCCGCCACGTCCTTTCTGTTCGTGATCGCCCTGCTGGCGCTGGAATATTTTGCCCGGTCGCGCCGCCGTTACACGGATACCGGCCGCCGCGCCGTCGGGTTTGCGCCCGAACCGGCATCGCCGCCGCGCGCCGCCGCCTGCCTGCTGATCTGCCTGACGCCGGTCGTCATCGGCTTCGTGGTGCCGGTAGCGGTGCTCGTCCATTTCGTGCTGCGGGGGTACACGGATACGGATCTGGCCGCCGTCACGACCGTGGCGTTCAACTCCATCGGCATCGCCCTGATGGTGGCGGTCGTGGTCATGGCACTGGCCGGCTTCATGGTGTTCGTTTCCACCTATCGCGCCAGCCCGTTCCTGAAGGTCATGACGGCGGTCTGTTCGACCGGCTACGCCTTTCCGGGCACCATTCTGGCCATCGGTGTCGTGGCCTATTCGGGCGCACTCGACAGCGGGCTCGACACGATCCGCGACTGGGCGCTGGGCGAAGCCACCGGCGGCTTCCTGACCGGGACGATCGGACTGGTCCTGCTGGCCTGCACGGTCCGATTCCTCGCGGTGGGCTATGGCGCGGTCACCTCGGGGGTCGGGCGGCTGCCCCCCAACATGATGAACGCCAGCCGTGTGCTGGGCCGCAATTTTCCGCAAAGCCTGGGGCAGGTCGTGCTGCCGCTGGTGCGCAGTTCCTTCCTGGCCGGCGGGCTGCTGGTCTTTGTCGATGTGATGAAGGAACTGCCGATGACCCTGCTGCTGCGGCCCTTCAATTTCGAAACCCTGGCGACCTATGTGTATCAGTTCGCCAAGGACGAACTGCTGGAGCAGGCGGCGCTGCCGGCGCTGTTCGTCGTGCTGGCCGGGGTCGGCCCGGTGATCCTGATGAATGCGGCCCTGCGCCGGGTCGGGCAGAAGAAGTAACCGCGCGCCCGGCCCGCGGAAACCTTCAGGCGGCGCGCAGCAGCTGAATCTTCATATGCAGGATTTCGTGCTGGTCGAGGCCGGTGATCCGCGCGATTTCCCGATAGGACAGCTGGGTTTCGCGGACCAGCGCCCAGGCGTGCTTCTCGGGCGCCATGCGCACGGTGCTGCGCCGCGTCTGGCGGGGTGACCGCGCCTGCGCCCGGGCTTCCGCGCGTTTTTCCGCGCTGTCCAGTCCGCGCGCCTCGGCCTCCTGCCGGGCCGCCTCGCGCCGCTGCTTTTCCAGGTAAATCTGGTAATCCGTCATATGGACGAAAGCGGCGAATTCCCGGGCCCGCGCCTGGGCCTCGCGCTCCCATTGCGAGGCGCCCGGTTTCGGTTGCGCCTGGCGCATCGCCGCTTCCTCGAGCGTCAGCCCCCGGCGCCGGGCAAGCCGTTCCGCCGCGGCAAGCGCGTTGCGGCGCTCGCCTTCGAACGGGCTTTCCTTGGCCAGCTTGAGCAGGTTGTGGAATCGCGCCTGCTCATCGGGTGTCAGCGCTTCGCGAATGGGAGGCTCCCCGCACATTCGTGCATGATGAGTAATCGACTATAGCAACGCTTTTTGCCGGATTCTACCGTGAGAGTGTTAACGGATGCCGGATGCCCGTCGCCGGGTATCAGCGCTCCGTGCCTGCCGTATGCGGAATATCCGGCAGGCGGGGCGGCCGCGTAAACAGGATCAGCACGGCGGCGAGCAATCCGCAGCCGGCGAACAGCACCAGCGAGTAGGTATAGACGCCCTTCCAGTCATACAGCGCCCCCGCGACCAGGGGACCGGTCGCCTGGAACAGCACCTGGACGGGCAGGGCGATGCCGCGGATGGCGCCGTAATTGTTGCGGCCGAAATAATCCGCGAGGATGACCGGCGTCAGGGTCATGATGCCGCCGATCCCGGCGCCGAACAGCAGCATCGAGGCATAGGCGTGCCAGGCCTCCGTGACCCCGATCAGGATCACCGCGCTGGCGCTCATGAAGACGGCGGCGACGAAGAGGCCCATGCGGCTGCTGACGCGGCGGTCGAAATAACCGAAGCCCAGGCTGGCGACGGCGGAAATGATGGCGAAGAGGCTGACGGCGCTGACCGCGACCAGCGGCGACAGCCCGCGCTGGATCAGATGCGGGACCTGATGCAGGCTGATGCCGGCCTGGACCGGGAAAATCATGGCGGTATACCCCATGATCAGCCACAGCGCCGGTGTGCGCAGCGCCTGTTTGCGGGTGAATTCCGGCGCGGCGGGCGGCAGCGGGGCGGCTGCATTGCCGCCGGACGTTTGCGGCGGCGCCGCCGCCCGGTCCGGCAGCATGCCGATATCCTCCGGCTGTCGGACCATCAGGACCAGGTTGGGCAACACGCCGATCGTCAGCACCACGGCCGCGATGGCGATCCATCCGGCGCGCCAGTCGCTGCCCTGCATCGCCGCATGGGCGATGATCGGCATGGTCGCCAGGCTGACGCTGGAAACGACATTGACGTATGACATCGCCCGCGCCCGTGAGTGCACGAACCATTTGGCGACCACACTGGTGGTGCCGATATCGAAGGGACCCGCAAAGGTCATCCGGGCGATGCAGAAGGCGGCGTAGAACCAGATCAGGGTTTCCGTCAGCGACAGGAACAGCGCCGCCGCGCCCAGCAGCAACGCGGAGGCGACGAGGATAAACCCCGATCCGCGCCGGTCGGCCAGGGTCCCGACCATCGGTGCCGACAGTGCCGCGAGAATTCCGCCCAGCGATACCGCACCGGAAATGTCCGTGCGCGACCAGCCGAGTTCCTCCGTCATCGGCGATACGAAGACCGACAGCGTGCCGACCGCGCCGCCCTGTTTCACATAGGCGCCGCACATGGCGCAGCCGACGATTACCCAGCCGTAATAGAAGGGCAGGCGGCTGGCGAGGAAATGCGCGATTCGTATGTTCGGGGTCACAACTGCTTACCATTGGGCTGCGCCGTATGCATCCGCGCAGCCGCCATTCATTTTCCCGGCAAGGTTAAAGCCGCGCCGCGCAATAGGAAAGCGCGCAGACACGCCTAACGGCTTCGCCATGCAGGCCGGCTTCGTGCTATCAGTGACAGAATTGCCCTGTTGACCGATCCGTTTTCCCGGGATAGCGCCTTGCCGTCGAACCTGTTTTCGTCTTCCGTGTACTGGCGGCGCGCATGAGCATCCGCGCCACCGTAATGGCGTCGGGTCCGCTGAAGGGGATATTCTGCCTGCTGATTTCCGGGGCGATCTTCGCCTTCACGGACGGCTTGTCCAAGCTGCTGACCCTGCAGTATCCGCCCGGCGAAATCCTGTTTTTCCGCTCGGCCTTCGTTTTCCTGCCGATCGCGCTGGTGGTCTGGCGGACCGGCGGCTGGGCGAGCCTGCGGGTCGTGAACGGCCGGGGCCAGTTGGCACGCGGCTTCTTCGGGCTGGTAACGTCCTTCATGGTGATGGTGGCGATCCGCCACATGCCGCTGGCGGACCTGACGGCGGTCATGTTCGCATCGCCGCTGGTGCTGACCGCGCTGGCGCCCTACTTCCTGGGCGAACAGGTCGGCTGGCGTCGCTGGACGGCCGTGCTGGTCGGGTTTGGCGGGGTGTTGCTGATGATCCGCCCGCATGGCGAGGGCCTGCTCTGGCCACCCCTGCTCGTGCTCGGCGCAACGGTGCTGATCGCTTTCCGGGACATTCTCACCCGGCACCTTTCCCGGACGGACACCACCAATGCCATCATGGTCTGCACGACCGGGTTTGTCGGGCTGGGTGCGCTGTCGACCATCGTGCTGGGCTGGCATATGCCGGACCTTGAAGGGTTCGGCATGCTGGCGCTGATGGGGGTGTTGCAGGGCGTTGGCCAGTATTTCCTGGTCTCCGCTTTCATTCATGGCGAGGCGGTCGTCGTCGCGCCCTTCCGGTACTTCACCCTGCTATGGGCGACGCTCTACGGGTATCTCATGTTCGGCGACCTGCCCGGGATGGAAACCCTGGCCGGTGCGGCGGTTGTGACCGCCAGCGGCCTGTATATATTTTACCGCGAAGCGCGGCGCAGCGGGCGAATCTGACCCGTGAAGGGGCTGCAGGTCAGCAGTTGACGGATTCGATGATATCCTGGATGAGACGCCGGCCTTCCCGGATTCGGAAGGGTTTCTGCAGGGTGGGATAGGCGTTCTTGTAGGTACGGTATTTGGCCTGGTCTTCCGGCGAATAGCCGGATATCAGCAGCACCTTGAGCGCCGGATCGCGAGCCACCAGCGAGTCGGCCAGTGCGTAGCCCGATTCGGTATCCGAAAGAATGACATCGATAATGGCCAGGGCGATGGGCCGTTCCCGCAGAAAGGTCGCCGTCGCCTCCGCGGAATTGAGGGCGCCGACGACGCGGTAGCCCAGCGACTGCACCTGTTGGGAAATGGTGTCCAGGACGGTGCGATTGTTTTCGACGATGATGATTGTCGGTGTCATGACAATACCCGATTTAGCAGCGCGATGCTCCCTCAATCGACTGACGGAACGCGCGCAATTGGCATCCGGCTGTCCCAAGACATATCCAAGGCTTCGAACAGGGGCAATGCATGACACTTTGGTGACAGGAAATCAATGGCCAGGTGATTTGCCCGTAGAAAGAGTATTTTGCAGTTGCCGGTCGTCAGCCCGGCATCGCCGCACTACGCGGCCAGCGCCCGCTCCAGGAAATCAAGCCGGTCCTGGCCCCAGTAAAGCTGGCCGTTGAAAATATAAGTCGGCGCGCCAAACACATGGCGGTCGATGGCTTCCTGCGTATAGGCATCATAGGTCGCGGCGATTTCCAGCGCCTTGCTGGCGGCGAGAAGCGCCGCGCCGTCCAGCCCCTGTTCATCGGCGATGGCGGCAAGCGTGTCGTCGTCGGCGATATTGCGTTCTTCCGCCCAGATCGCGCGCAGGATCGCGTTGGACAACCGGCCGGCATCAAGGCCCTGCTGGTCTGCTGCGATGACCATCTGGCTGCCGGCCTGGTCGGCGGCGGGAAAGAATTTGGGTTCCAGGGTCAGCGGCACGCCCAGGTGATCGCGCCATCGCGCCAGTTCCGACATCCGGTAGCGCTGGCGTTGCGGCGCGCGCTTGCCGAGTGGCAGCCCGCCGGATACCGCGAATATCCTGTGAAAGGCAACCGGGCGATAGGTGATGGTCGCGCCCGCCTGCCGCGCAATCTCATGGAACCGCGCACTGCCGAGATAGGTCCACGGTGAACCATGCGAAATGAAATAGTCGATATTGATGCCCATGGGATTTTCCGTTCGTGATTTTCC